>NZ_DCXA01000243.1:8486-17740 GCF_002328915.1 Aquabacterium sp. UBA2148 | reverse complement strand
CCCCTGCCATCCCGACTGGCGTGCCCACCAGCTCGCTGCCCGCCGTGCAGGCCCCGAGCGGCCCCAACAGCCTGGGCGAGCGCCCCGAGCAGCGCGTGCCGATGAGCCGCCTGCGTGCCCGCGTGGCCGAGCGCCTGCTGCAGTCGCAGGCCACCAACGCCATCCTGACGACCTTCAACGAAGTCAACATGGCCCCGGTCATGGAGATGCGCAAGAAGTTCCAGGAGAAGTTCGAGAAGGAACACGGTGTCAAGCTGGGCTTCATGAGCTTCTTCGTCAAGGCGGCGGTGCACGCCCTCAAAAAGTACCCGGTTCTCAACGCGTCGGTGGACGGCAACGACATCGTCTACCACGGCTACTTCGACATCGGCGTGGCCGTGGGCTCGCCGCGTGGCTTGGTGGTGCCGGTGCTGCGCAACGTCGACCAGATGACCTTCGCCGAGATTGAAAAGAAGATCGCCGAGTTCGGCGTCAAGGCCCGTGACGGCAAGCTGGGCATCGAAGAGATGACCGGCGGCACCTTCTCCATCTCCAACGGTGGCGTGTTCGGCTCGATGCTCTCGACCCCGATCATCAACCCGCCACAGTCGGCCATCCTGGGCGTGCACGCCACCAAGGACCGCGCCGTGGTGGAAAACGGCCAGATCGTGATCCGCCCGATCAACTACCTGGCGATGTCGTACGACCACCGCATCATCGACGGCCGCGAAGCCGTGCTGGGCCTGGTCGCCATGAAGGAAGCGCTGGAAGACCCGGCGCGCCTGCTGTTCGACATCTGACGAGTTTTGCGACCGGGCGACCCTCACGAGGGGTCGCTCGGATCTGCATCCCATCACAGGAGTCCACACCATGTCCATGGCCGACGAACTTGACAAGCTCGCCTCGCTGCATGAGCGAGGCGTGATCACCGCTGAGGAGTTTCAGCGGCTGAAGTCTCGTTTGCTGGACGGCGCTTCTCTTGAGGGAACGCCGGGCGTGGTTGACTCGACCATGCGCCGCTCGCTGGATGACCGCTGGATTGGTGGTGTCTGCGGCGGCCTGGCCCGCATGATGGGTGTGGAGACCTGGATCATCCGACTCGCCGTCACCCTGCTGATTTTTTTCTGGGGCACGGGGCTCATCATCTACGTCCTGTTGTGGGTGTTTGTTCCTCCCGAGGGCGCTGACGCAGCCTGACCCTCCTGCCCGACACCGAGCTTCACAGCGCCTCTGCCGCACGGAAAGACCCAACCATGTCCCAACAACAATTCGACGTCATCGTCATCGGCGCCGGCCCCGGCGGCTACATCGCTGCCATCCGCGCTGCACAGCTCGGCTTCAAGGTGGCCTGCATCGACGAATGGAAGAACGCCAAGGGCGGCCCCGCCCCCGGCGGCACCTGCACCAACGTCGGCTGCATCCCGTCCAAGGCGCTGCTGCAATCGTCCGAGCATTACGAGCACGCGGCGCATCACTTCGCAGATCACGGCATCACCGTGGACGGCCTGTCCATCGATGTGGCCAAGATGATCGGCCGCAAGGACACCGTCGTGAAGCAGAACAACGACGGCATCCTCTACCTGTTCAAGAAGAACAAGGTCAGCTTCTTCCACGGTCGCGGCTCTTTCGTGAAAGCCGCTGATGGCCTGTACGAAGTGGCGGTGACGGGTGACAAGCCCGAGAGCCTGGTCGCCAAGCACGTGGTCATTGCCACGGGCTCGAACGCCCGTCAGCTGCCTGGTGTGCCGTTTGACGAGAAGCTGATCCTCTCTAACGACGGTGCGCTGGCCATTGGCGAGGCGCCCAAGAAGCTGGGCGTGATCGGCTCCGGCGTGATTGGCCTGGAAATGGGCTCCGTCTGGCGCCGCCTGGGTGCCGAGGTGACCGTTCTCGAAGCCATGCCGACCTTCCTGGCCGCGGTGGACGAGCAGGTCGCCAAGGAAGCCCAGAAGCTCTTCACGAAGCAAGGCCTGAAGCTGCAGCTTGGCGTGAAGATCGGCGAGATCAAGCCGGGCAAGAAGGGCGTGACGGTGGCCTACACCGACGCCGCCGGTGCCGAGCAAAAGCTCGAATGCGACAAGCTGATCGTCTCGATCGGCCGCGTGCCCAACACCAACGGCCTGAACGCCGAGGGCGTGGGCCTGCAACTCGATGAGCGCGGTGCCATCGTGGTCAACGACGACTGCCAGACCAACCTGCCCAATGTGTGGGCGGTGGGCGACGTGGTGCGTGGCCCGATGCTGGCGCACAAGGCAGAAGAAGAGGGCGTGGCCGTGGCCGAGCGAATCGCTGGTCAGCACGGTCACGTCGACTTCGACATCATTCCCTGGGTGATCTACACCAGCCCGGAGATTGCCTGGGTCGGCAAAACCGAACAGGCTCTGAAAGCGGAGGGCCGGCCCTACAAGGCCGGCTCCTTCCCCTTCATCGCGAACGGCCGTGCCCGTGCTTTGGGCGACACCAATGGCTTCGTGAAGTTCCTGGCCGATGCTCAGACCGACGAGATCCTCGGCGTGCACATCATCGGCCCGTACGCCAGCGAGTTGATCTCGGAAGCCGTGGTGGCCATGGCCTTCAAGGCCAGCGCAGAAGACATCGCGCGCATCTGCCACGCTCACCCCAGCCTGAGCGAGGCCACCAAGGAGGCTGCGCTCGCCGTGGACAAGCGCACCTTAAACTTCTGACCTTGTTCCTGTCAGAACCGAAAGGGGCGGCTTGGCTGCCCCTTTTGTTTTGTTTCGCTCACCCCCTGGTCAAAGCCGCTTCAACATGCCTGCCTACAAGCAATCCGTCACCCAACTCTACGAGCAGAGCCTGGCCGAGCGGGGCTACAAGGCCGATGAGGCCCAGCTGCAAGGCATCGCGGCGCTGCAGCGCTGCCAGGACGAGTGGGCCAACTACAAGGCCAAGCGCAGCAATGCGCTGACCAAGATGTTGCGCTACCCGGAGCTGCCACGCGGTGTCTACATGTTCGGCGGGGTGGGGCGGGGCAAGAGCTTCATCATGGACTGCTTCTTCAACGCCGTGCCGCTGGAGCGCAAGACCCGCCTGCACTTTCACGAATTCATGCGCGAGGTGCACCGGCAGTTGCACGAACTCAAGGGCCAGCAGGATCCCCTGGAGGTGCTGGCCAAGCGCATGTCGCGCAAGCACCGCCTGATCTGTTTTGACGAGTTCCACGTGGCCGACGTGACCGACGCCATGATCCTGTACAAGTTGCTGGACGCGATGTTCCGCAACCGCATGAGCATCGTCACCACGTCGAACTTCCACCCGGACGGCTTGTATCCCAACGGCTTGCACCGCGATCGCATCCTGCCGGCCATCGAGCTGCTCAAGCAGCAGTTGCAGGTGGTCAACGTGGACGCGGGCAACGACTACCGCCGCCGCGCGCTGGAAAACGCCAACCTGTACCTGCAGCCTCTCAACGAGGAGAACGAAGCCGAGATGCACCGCATGTTCGGGCAGTTGGCCGAAACCGCCGACGAAGACCCGGAGCTGAACATCGAGCACCGCGTGCTCAAGGCTCGCCGCAAGGCCGGTGGCGTGGTCTGGTTCGACTTCAACACGTTGTGCGGTGGTCCGCGCTCGCAGAACGACTACCTGGAGCTGGCCTCGCGATTTCACACGGTGATGCTGAGCCACGTGCCGCACATGCCGGTGAGGATGGCTTCCGAAGCACGCCGATTCACCTGGTTGGTGGACGTGCTGTACGACCGCAAATGCAAGCTGGTGATCTCGGCCGAGGTGCCGCCCGAGCAGCTGTACACGGAAGGCCCTCTGTCGCACGAGTTCCCGCGCACGGTGTCACGCCTGAACGAAATGCAGTCCAAGGAGTACCTCAGCGAAGAGCGGCGCATCGTTGACACCTCGCTGACCTGAGTCCGCCGGCAGGGCGGCCGACTCGCTGCGGACGCGACGTCAGCCCAGCGCTTCGACCCTGACGAGCGCGAGCGAGAGGTTGTCGCCACCGGCGCGAGCACGGTAGCGAGCCTTGCCCACCAGCATTTCTGCGGCCTCACGCGGGGGCAGCGTGTGCACGATGGCGCCCAGCTCCTTGGGCGTGAAGTAGTGCCACAGGCCGTCAGAGCACGCCAGCAGCGTGTCGCCGATTTCAAGCCGGGTGACGGTGCGCACGGCCAGGGGCGGATCGGCCTGGCTGCCCAGGCAACCCGTCAGCAAGTTGGCCTGAGGGTGCACGTTGGCTTCGTCTTCGGTCAGGTGGCCTTCGTTGACCAGGCGTTGCACGTAGGAGTGGTCCTCGGTGCGGGTGATCATTTCCGGCCCGTGAAAGTGGTAGATGCGGGTGTCGCCTGCGTGACCAATGCAGGCGCTCATGTCCGGGTTGATCAGGAAAGCGCCGACCGTGCTGTGGGGCTCTTCTTCGAAGGCCAGCGCGGTGAGCTTGATCATCAAGTGAGCCTCTTGCACCAGCTGTGTCATGAGCGACTCGCTCGACTCCATGCCTGGCTCATAACGCTCGAACACCTGCCTGGCCGTCAGGATGACCTGGTCTGCGGCCTTGCGCCCACCGCTTTTGCCGCCCATGCCGTCGGCAACCACGGCCATCAGGCAGCCGGGCACGCGCGGATGCGGCATGACTTCCACCTGGTCTTGTTGGTAGGGGCGGTCTCCGCGGTGCAGGCCGGTTGCGGCCACAAGGCGAAAACTCGAAGGCACTGTGATCATCTGAAAACTATAATCGGGAAACGGGGAGACCCTGTTCCCCGATCACAGGGGATTCAACCGATGACGGGTTGCAGCATGACGACCCCTGGCGCCCAAGATGACCGAGAACCTCCATTCCCCCCATCGACAGTTGATCGAACTGCGGATGGAGCACGCCGACCTGGACAACCTGATCGACCGCGCCGCCGAACAAACCCCCACGGATGAGTTGTCCCTGCGTCGCCTGAAGAAGCGGCGGCTCATGCTGCGCGACCAGATCGCTCGCCTGGAGTTGCTGCTCGACCCGAAAGAGCCTGCCTGAACTGCGCCAAGGCTCAGGCCAGTGCGGCCAGCAACTCGGTTTCGATGGTCAGTTGCCGCTTGTCTTGACGCAAGGCGTCACCGGTGACGAGGAAGGTGTCTTCCACGCGTTCACCCAGGGTGCTGACTTTGGCCAGTTGAACGTTCACCCCATGGTGGGCCAGCGTTCGGGCGATGACGTACAGCAGGCCTGAGCGGTCCGACGCAGACACCGTGAGCAGCCAGCGCTGAGCGCGCTCGTCAGGTCGCAGGCTCACGCGTGGGGGGATCGGGAAAGAGCGCACGCGGCGAGACTGCCGCCCACGGGCTGGGTCGTGCAGGGGTTTGTCGGAGGCCACGGCTTCGGCCAGTTGGGTTTCAACCAGCGCGATCATGTCGCGGTAATGCACGCCCTCGAAGCGCAGCGGGTCGGATGCCAGGATCTGGAAGGTGTCGAGCGCATAACCCGTGCCCGAGGTGTGGATGCGTGCGTCCTGGATGCTGAAGGCGGCGCGGTCGAAGTAGCCGCAGATGCGGGCGAACAGGTCGGGGCGATCGGGCGCGTAGACCAGCACCTGAAGGCCTTCGCCAATGGACGACAGCCTGGCGGCCACGATGGGCTTGGGCGTGTCGACGTGGCGCCAGAGCATGCGCGTGTGCCAGGCGATGTCGGCGGCGTCGTGGCGGGCGAAGTAGCTGATGTCCAGCGTCTGCCAGAGCTTGTCTTCGATGCCAGGCGGCAGGTAGTACAGCTGCAGC
The DNA here is from genome assembly GCF_002328915.1 of Aquabacterium sp. UBA2148. Lineage (NCBI taxonomy): Bacteria > Pseudomonadati > Pseudomonadota > Betaproteobacteria > Burkholderiales > Sphaerotilaceae > Aquabacterium > Aquabacterium sp. UBA2148. The sequence continues at coordinate 12,034 of NZ_DCXA01000243.1, read as the reverse complement.
GTCTGGCGGGCCTGCTGCTTGCGCGACTCGATTTCGGCGTCCATGTGTGGGCGAGACCCACCCAGTGCGCGCAAGGCCAGCTTGTAGAGGTCCTCGAGGAGCTTGCCCTTCCAGGCGTTCCAGACCTTGGGGCTGGTGCCGCGGATGTCTGCCACGGTGAGCAGGTACAGGGCTGTGAGGGTGCGCTCGTTGCCCACGCGGCGCGCGAAGGCCTGGATGACGTCCGGGTCCGAAAGGTCTTCTTTCTGGGCCACGCGCGACATGGTCAGGTGCTCGCCGACCAGGAACTCGATGAGTTTGGCGTCTTCACCAGCGATGCCGTGGTCTTTGCAAAACCGCTTGACCTCGACTGCGCCCAACTCGGAGTGGTCGCCACCGCGGCCTTTGGCCACGTCGTGGAACAGCGCGGCGATGTAGAGCAGCCAGGGCTTGTCGAACTGCGAGGCCAGCTGGGTGCAGAAGGGGTACTCGTGGGCGTGCTCCGGGATGAAGAAACGCCGCACGTTGCGCACGACCATGAGGATGTGCTGGTCCACGGTGTAGACGTGGAAGAGGTCGTGCTGCATCTGCCCGACGATGCGGCGGAACACCCAGAGGTAGCGGCCCAGCACCGAGGTCTGGTTGAGCAGGCGCATGACGCGGGTCTGGCCCTGCTGCTCCTGCAGGATCGCCATGAACGTGGCGTGGTTCACCGGGTCGCGGCGGAAGGACGCGTCCATGACGCCACGCGCGTTGTAGAGCGCGCGCAGCGTGCGGGCCGACAGGCCTTTCAAGGTGCCGTCCTGTTGCAGCGTCAGGAAGGTGGTGAGGATGGCGTGGCGGTCGCGCTGGTAGAGGTCGTCGCTGGCGACTTCGAGGTAGCCGCCGCGATCGAGAAAGCGCTCGTTGATGACGCGCATGGGCGCGTCGGTCGAGCCCTGCACGCGCTCCTCGATGTTCAGGATCAGGATCTGGTTGAGCTGGGTGACGGCCTTGGCCGCCCAGTAATAGCGCCGCATCAGCGCCTCGGAAGCGCGCAGGGCAGGCGTGTTCACGTAGCCAAAGCTCTCGGCAATGGTGGTCTGCAGGTCGAAGACGAGGCGGTCTTCGCGGCGCCCGGCGACTTGGTGCAGGCGGCAGCGGATGAGCTTGAGCAGACCCTCGTTGCGCTGCAGTTGGCGGGCTTCGAAGGGCGTCAGCAGGCTGTTGCGGGCCAGGTCATGCCAGTTGCGCCCCAGTCGAGCGGCCAGGGCAAGCCAAAGCACCACCTGCAGGTCGCGCAGGCCCCCAGGGCTTTCCTTGCAGTTGGGCTCCAGCGCGTAGGGCGTGTCTTCGTGCTTGGTGTGCCGCTGCCGCATCTCCAGCATCTTGGCCGTGATGAAGGCGTGCACGTCGAGGTGCTCGTAGGTGGCTTTCTCCAGCGCTTCAAAACGGGCCCGGGAGCCGCAAAGGAAGCGGGCTTCGAGCAGGGAGGTCTGGACCGTGACGTCGCGCTGGGCCTCTTCGGCGCACTCTTCGACGGTTCGCACGCTGGAGCCGATCTCCAGGCCGATGTCCCAGCAGGCGCTGATGAAGCCTTCGACGCTGGGCGCCAGGCTTTCGTCGCCAGCCACCGATGGCGACAGGGGCATCAGCAGCAGGACGTCGATGTCGGAGTGCGGAAAGAGCTCGTCGCGACCGTAGCCCCCCACGGCGACCAGCGTGGCCCCCTTGGGCATGGCGTGGGCGTCCCACAGCGTCTGCAGCACGCGATCGACCAGGCGAGAGAGCTGGGTGAGCAGGCGAGTGGCCGACGAGGTGGTCGGGCGGCTGTCCTGGAACCGCTGCAGCAGCGCGGCCTTGTCTGCGCGGAACTGCGTGCGCAGGGCGGGGACGTCAACGGTCATTGGCGGACTGGCGTGGGTTCAGGCGGGCTGGGTGGCTTGCTGCACGAAGGCGGGCGCCTCGGGGCTGCCGGCCGACAAGGTGAGCACTTCGTAGCCGGTTTCGGTGACGAGCACGGTGTGCTCCCACTGGGCCGACAGCGAGCGGTCCTTGGTGACGATGGTCCAGCCGTCGTAGGGCTGTCCGCCCTTGCGGCCTTCCTTGATCTCTCGCTTGCCCAGGTTGATCATGGGCTCGATGGTGAAGATCAGGCCGGGTTGCAGCTCGATGCCGGTGCCAGGGCGCCCGTAGTGCAGCACCTGAGGGTCCTCGTGAAAGCGCTGGCCGATGCCGTGGCCGCAGTACTCGCGCACCACCGAGTAGCCGGCGTTTTCAGCGAAGGTCTGGATGGCGTGCCCGATGTCGCCCAGGCGCGCGCCCGGCTTGACCTTGACGATGCCCTTCCACATGGCCTCGAAGGTGATGCGGCACAGGCGGTCGGCGGCAATCGCCGGCTTGCCGATCAGGAACATGCGGCTGTTGTCGCCATACCAGCCGTCCTTGATGACGGTGACGTCGATGTTGACGATGTCGCCCGACTTCAGCGGCGTGTCGTTCGGGATGCCGTGGCAGACCACGTCGTTGACCGAGGTGCACAACGAGGCGGGGTAGGGAATGTGGCCGGGCGGCTGGTAGTTCAGCGTGGCGGACGTCGTGCCCTGGACGTTGACCATGTAGTCGTGCGCCAGGCGGTCGATTTCCTTGGTGGTGATGCCGGGCTGGATGTGGGGCGTCAGGTAGTCCAGGACCTCCGAGGCGAGTCGGCAGGCCACGCGCATGGCGTCGATCTCGGCGCCGGATTTGATCGTGATGCTCATGGGGCTGGATTATCCGTAATAAGTGCGCGGCTCGGCATCGACAGGGAGATGCCGCCGCGAACAACTCGCGGGTTTTGTCCGCTGGCCCCGGTAAAATGCGCGTTTTTCCCGACGCAGGCCTGCTTTGGGCCCCTCGCCGTGACCGAACGCACCTCCTCCGCGATGTCCACCCTGATGCACTTCGAGGGCGGCAACGCCCTGGCTCCCCACCAAGCCCAAGCCCTGCTGCCCAAGCTGCAGGCCATCAACCCGCGGATCAGCGGCGTTCACGCCCGCTTCGTGCACTGGGTGGCGCTGGAGCAGCCTCTGACCTCCTCGGAGCAGGAAAGGCTGGCAGCCCTGTTGACCTATGGGCCGTTCTACGCCGGGCCAGTGGAGGGCGACCTCATCGTGGTCGCGCCGCGCCTGGGCACGGTCTCGCCCTGGGCATCGAAAGCCACCGACATCGCGCACAACTGTGGCCTGGCGATCCGGCGCGTCGAGCGCGTCACCGAATTCCGTCTGACGGTCAAGGCCGGGGTCATCGGGGCCCTGATGGGCGGCGCCAAACCGTTGGCCCCGCAAGACATCCAGGCCGTTGCGGCGCTGCTGCACGACCGGATGACCGAAAGCGTGATGGCCAGCCGCGAAGAAGCCCGTCACTTGTTCGACGAAAAGCAGGGCACCCCGATGGCGCATGTGGACGTGCTGGGTCGTGGCCGCGCTGCGCTGGAAGCCGCGAACGCCGAGTTCGGTCTGGCTTTGTCGGATGACGAAATCGATTACCTGGTCAACGCCTTCACCGGCTTGAAGCGCAACCCGACCGACGTCGAGTTGACGATGTTCGCC
>NZ_DCXA01000243.1:0-8394 GCF_002328915.1 Aquabacterium sp. UBA2148 | reverse complement strand
CTCGAGTTGACGATGTTCGCGCAGGCCAACTCCGAGCACTGCCGCCACAAGATCTTCAACGCCAAGTTCACCATCGACGGCCAGGAGCAGGACCTGTCGATGTTCGGCATGATCCGCAACACCGAAAAGCTCAGCCCGCAGCACACGGTGGTGGCCTACTCTGACAACGCCTCGGTGATGGAAGGCCATCAGATCGAGCGCTGGATGCCGGCTGGCTTCACCAACGCACCGCAGTACCAGGCCCGCGAAGAACTGGCCCATGTGCTGATGAAGGTCGAGACCCACAACCACCCGACGGCGATTTCGCCTTTCCCGGGTGCCTCGACCGGTGCGGGCGGCGAGATCCGCGACGAAGGCGCCACGGGCCGTGGCTCGCGCCCCAAGTCGGGCCTGACCGGCTTTTCGGTGTCCAACCTGCACCTGCCCGGCACCAACGAGCCCTGGGAGCAAAAACCCGTCGGCAAGCCCGAGCACATCGCCAGCCCGCTGCAGATCATGATCGAAGGCCCGCTGGGTGGCGCCGCCTTCAACAACGAGTTCGGCCGCGCCAACCTGGGCGGCTACTTCCGCGTGTTCGATCAACAGGTGGGCGAGGGCGCTGGCGCCATCCGCCGTGGTTACCACAAGCCCATCATGATCGCTGGCGGCATCGGCACCATCAGCGCCGAGCAGACCAAGAAGATCGTGTTCGGCGCGGGCACGCTGTTGATCCAGTTGGGTGGCCCCGGCATGCGCATCGGCATGGCGGGCGCGGCGGCGTCGTCGATGGCGGCGGGCACCAACTCTGCTGCGCTGGACTTTGATTCGGTGCAGCGCGGCAACCCGGAAATCGAGCGCCGCGCGCAAGAGGTCATCAACCATTGCTGGGGCCTGGGCGCCAACAACCCCATCCTCGCCATTCATGACGTGGGCGCGGGCGGTATCTCCAACGCCTTCCCCGAGTTGGTGGACGGCGCAGGCAAGGGCGCACGGTTCGATCTGAGCAAGGTGCCTCTGGAAGAGTCCGGCATGGCCCCGAAAGAAATCTGGTGCAACGAGAGCCAGGAGCGCTATGTCCTGGCCATCGCACCCGAGAGCCTGCCCATCTTCACCGCCATGTGCGAGCGCGAGCGTTGCCCCTTCGGCGTGATCGGCACGGCCACCGAGGCCCTGGAGCTGGTGCTGGAAGACACCACGAAGCCCGGTGCCGACAAGCCTGTCGACATGCCCATGGAAGTGCTGCTGGGCAAGCCTCCGAAGATGCACCGCGACGTGCAGCGCGTGCAGTGGGACGGCGGCCAGCTGGACCTGACCGGCGTGCAACTGGACAAGGTGGCTTTCGACGTGCTGCGCCACCCCACGGTGGCCAGCAAGCGCTTTTTGATCACCATCGGTGACCGCACCGTGGGTGGCCTCAACAGCCGCGACCAGATGGTCGGCCCCTGGCAGGTGCCGGTGGCAGACGTGGCCGTGACGCTGGCCGACTACAAGGGCTTCGCCGGCGAAGCCATGGCCATGGGCGAACGCACGCCGCTGGCATCGGTCAACGCACCCGCATCCGGCCGCATGGCCGTGGGCGAGGCCATCACCAACTTGCTGGCCGCGCCCATCGAGTTGCCGCGCGTGAAGCTGTCCGCCAACTGGATGGCTGCTTGCGGCGAGAAGGGTGAAGACGCGGCGTTGTACGAGACCGTCAAGGCCGTGGGCATGGAGCTGTGTCCGGCGCTGGGCATTTCGATCCCGGTTGGCAAGGACTCGCTGTCGATGCGCACCAAGTGGTCTGACAACGGAGTCTCCAAACAGGTGACCGCGCCTGTTTCGCTGATCGTCACGTCGTTCGCTTCGATCGCCGATGTGCGAGGCACGCTGACGCCTCAGCTCGTGACCATCGAGAACGGCCAGGCCCTGGACACCAGCCTGATCCTGATCGACCTGGGCCAAGGCAAGAAGCGCATGGGCGGCTCGATGCTGGCCCAGGTGCTCAACCAGTTCGGCAACGATGTTCCCGATGTCGACTCGCCGGCTGCCCTGAAGTCCACGGTCGAGGCCGTGAACGCGCTGCGCGCCCAAGGCAAGCTGCTGGCCTACCACGACCGTGGCGACGGCGGCCTGTGGGCCACCGTGTGCGAAATGGCCTTCGCCGGCCACACGGGTGTGTCCCTCAATGTCGACATGCTCGTCACCGAGGGCGATGGCATCAGCGACAGCCGCGCCGAAACCGGTGACTCCAAGAACTGGGCCGGCCAGGTCAGCGAGCGCCGCAACGAGCTCACGCTCAAGGCCCTGTTCAACGAAGAGCTGGGCGTGGTGCTGCAGGTGCGCACCGCCGAGCGCGATGCCGTGATGCAGACCCTGCGCGAGCATGGCTTGAGCCAGCACAGCCACGTCATCGGCAAGCCCATCCTCACGGGTGCAGCCAAGGACGAGGTGCAGGTCTGGCGCGACGCCAAGCAAATCTTCAAAGCCCCGTTGCAGCACCTGCACCAAACGTGGGACGACGTGAGCTGGCGCATCGCCCAGCTGCGCGACAACCCCGCCTGCGCCGACAGCGAACACGCCACCATCGGCGATGCAGCCAACGCAGGCCTGCATGTGTCGCTGAGCTTCGATCCGCTGCAAGACGTGGCCGCGCCTTTCATCAACAAGGTCCGTCCCAAGGTGGCCATCCTGCGTGAGCAGGGCGTGAACTCGCACGTGGAAATGGCCTACGCCATGCACCTGGGTGGCTTCGACACCTTCGACGTGCACATGAGCGACCTGATCGCCGGCCGCGCTCGACTGGACCAGTTCCAGGGCTTCGTGGCCTGCGGAGGTTTCAGCTACGGCGACACCCTGGGTGCCGGCGAAGGCTGGGCACGTTCGGTGCTCTTCAATCCGCAACTGGCCGAGCAGTTCGCCGCCTTCATGAAGCGCGGCGACACCTTCGGCCTGGGCGTGTGCAACGGCTGCCAGATGCTGGCGGCGCTCAGCCCGATCATCCCGGGCGCCGAGCACTGGCCGAAGTTCACGACCAACCAGAGCACGCGCTTCGAGGCCCGCCTGAGCCAGGTCGAGGTGCTGGAGAGCCCGTCGATCTTCTTCGAGGGCATGGCCGGCAGCCGCATGCCGATTGCCGTGTCGCACGGTGAAGGCTTTGCCAACTTCTCGCAGCGTGGAGACGCCGCCAAGGTGCACCGCGCGGTGCGCTTCGTGGACCACGCCGGTGTGCCCACCGAGGTCTACCCGTTCAACCCCAACGGCTCGCCCGAGGGCCTGACCGGTGTGACCACGCCCGATGGCCGGTTCACGGCCATGATGCCGCACCCCGAGCGCGTGTTCCGCAACATCCAGATGAGCTGGACCAGCGGCGACAAGAGTGCGCCAAGCCCCTGGCTGCGCATGTTCCGCAACGCGCGCAAGTGGGTGGGTTGATCTCTCAGCCACCCAAGACAAGGGGGCGCTCCAGGGCGCCCCATTTTTTATCTTGCTGACGCAGGCCGCTCAGGCGGCGATGGTACGAGCGGTGAGCGATTGCCCGTTGCGCACCAGGTCGATCAGCCGGTCGATGTTGGGGTGTTTGCCTGTGTTGGCTTCGGCGTCGGCGGTGTGCTCGGCGTAGATCTGCAGGCCTTCCTGTGCAGCCTCGGGATGGATGACCCCGTGCTTGGCCGCCAGCGCGGCGTACACGGCGAGCGAGCCGGCCTGCCCAGGCTTGTTTTCGATGCGGGCCACCATGGCGCCGGCGGCGTCGAGCAGTTCGATGGCGGCCAGGTGGGCCACGGAGGGGAGGGCTTTGATGTTGTCGGCGAATGCCATGTTCGGGCTCCTTCTGTCAGGCGCCGCATTGTGCCGCAGGCTCGCCGACAGGGATCGTTTCAAACGGCGATCGACGCGGCTGACGTCAAGCTCGGTGACAAGGCTGTGCGCCCTGCCATGACCTCGCTCCACTCGACGATGGCCAGCGTGCCGTCCTCGTGCTCGACCAACGCCGTCAGGCTCTCGACCCAGTCACCGTCGTTGCAGTACAGGATGCCCTCGACCTCGCGCATCTCCGCATGGTGGATGTGTCCGCACACCAGACCGTCCACGCCGCGCTTGCGGGCCTCTCGGGCCAGCGCGGCCTCGAAGTCGCCCATGTAACTCACCGCTCGCTTGACCTTGAGCTTGAGGTACTTGGACAAAGACCAGTACGGCAACCCCATCCGAGCCCGCCATGAGTTGAGGTGGCGGTTGAGCTTGAGTGTGAACTCGTAGAGCGAGTCGCCCAGCAGGGCCAGCCAGCGGGCCACCTGGATCACGCCGTCGTACAGGTCGCCATGGGTGACCCAAAGCCTGCGGCCGTCCGCCGTGGTGTGGATCCATTCTTCGGCCACCTCGATGCCGCCGAACGAGTGCTCGAGGAACTTGCGCGCGAACTCATCGTGGTTGCCCGGCACGTAGATGACGCGGGTGCCTTTGCGCGCCTTGCGCAAGAGCTTTTGCACCACATCGTTGTGGGCCTGAGGCCAGTACCAGCTCCTTCGCAGCTGCCAGCCATCGACGATGTCACCGACCAGGAACAGCGTGTCGCATTCGACGCGCCGCAAGAAGTCAAGCAGGGCATCGGCCTGGCAACCTGGGGTGCCCAGGTGCACATCAGAGATCCACGCGGTGCGCACCCGGATGACATCGTTTGCGGCGGTGTCTTCTGGGGGCGTCGATCGCTTTGTTCCGCCGTGACCTGTGGTGGCGGAGGACAAGGCGCGCAGCAAGGGGGCCTGGATCCAGCGGTGCATGAAACCGGATCCTGAGCCGCCGGTGTGACAGCCGCGCGACCGCGGCGTGACGGTTTGCCTTGCGCCGCCTGAGCGGCGTCAGACGGATCGGTCGGGCGCCTCGTTGGCGTCGTCCTGCGCCGCCTCTGACTCGGTGGGCTCATCCGGCGCTTCGCTTTCTGGCTCTGTGCTGATCGCCTCTTCAGCCTCCATTTCGTCTTGCGGTGCGCTGTCTTTCTGGGCGGCCAGCACCTCAGGGACGCGGTCCTCCAGCACCGCCAGGATCACCGTGTCAGCGAGCGCGAGCATCTTCTGCACGGCGGTGGCGTCGATGACCCGGTCCAGCACCTTGAGCTGGCCCCGCTCGTACTGGAAGGAGGACGCCAGGCTGTCTTGTTGGACCTGGCCCCAGCCCATGGCGGTGGCCATTTGGCGCAGGTCGGGGGACGCCAGGTCGCCTCGGAGGCTCACGTGGCCTGAGGAGGTCAGCAACTCGGCCATCTGGATCGCGCCACCTTGCTGCGACGGTTTGAGCGAGACGGTGAAATCGCCCTCGAGGGAGCCCTGGGCGCTCTCACCCTTGAGCTTTTCGATTTGAAGGCTCATGCCCTGGCTCAGCAGCGTTCGAACTGCGTCGCGCATCGTTTGTCGTTCCGCCTGCGTCATGCGCTCAACGCTGCAAGATTGGCTGAACAGCTTGGTGAGTTTCTCGACGCTGTCGGCGTGCATGCCTTTCATGGCCACGTCGAAGGCCAGGTTCTTGAGCTCCTGCTTGCCGGCCTGGAGTCGGTCCAGGTGGTTGCGCACGACCGAATCCAGACGCCCGTCCCTCTCCTGCGTCCTGGACTCGATGCTCAAGCCCTCCAGCGTCGCCTCTCGGGTGCTGATGCTTCGCACCTTGAACGCCGCGTCGCCCGTGCCACGCTGCCAGTTGTCGAGGTCCATCGAGAAGTTCATGCCCTCGAGCTTGGCGACGACATCGCTGCTGCGCAGTTGCGCGTCATCGATTTGCCAGGAGAACGCGACGCGCTTGTCCCCGACCATCAGGGCACCACGTGAAGGGCTGGCTTCGATCGACCCACCGCCTTGCGCGAGGGACATGGCTGGCAGGCTGATGTTGGATTGGACCTGGCGAGACCAGGTCACGTGCCCCTGTCCTGTCAGTGCGTTTTCGGTACCGAAGAGGGCCTTGAAGGCCTGCGCCGCTTCGCCCTGCGGTTTGACCTGCCACTCGAACGCGTTGACGCCCGCCAGCCTGGGCAGGTGGCTGACCTGGTAGTTCACCTGCACCACCATGCCTGTCTGCTCTTCGGCGTCCGCGCTGCAGCGTGAACGCAGGACCAGCTCTGCCGAGCCGCTGGACGACAGGAAGCCCGCGTGGTGCTGGAGGTTGCGCAACTGCGCATCGCTTTGATGCGCCGGGATCTGTGCCCAGGCGTGCAACTGCTCGTCCACCTGCCGAGAGGTCCACGCTGGGATCGCTGCGGTTGCGCCCAACACCAGGGCACCGCCGGCCGCCGTCAGTTTCATCGAGGTCTTCATCGTTCATCTCCGTGCTCAGCCCGAGGTTTGGCATGAGGTTAGGAGCTGCGCCGATGGGCTGCGCACACGCGGCGCTGCGATCCGCCATTTCTGCACGAGATGGCAAAAATGAAACCCTGATGCCCCCATGGGCATCGGGCTCAGACGCTGGCAGGACGCGTGCGATAGAACTGAATGGGCGAGGCAGGCAGCTGGTTGAGCACCGACTTTTTCATCTTGCCGACCACGTGCATCTCGCAGGGCTTGCAGTCAAAGCGCAGCGTGAGCTTCTCCTTGCCGTTGATGAGCTGCAGCGGCTCGGCCTTGACCTGGCCCTGAACGCCTTGCACGCCTTTGGCCTGCTTGGGGCACAGGCTCAGCGAGAAGCGCACGCAGTGTTTGGTGATCATCAGGCTGACTTCACCGAGTTCTTCGTGGCTTTCATAGGCCGGCTCGATGACCTTGACGCCGTGCTTGGCGTAGAAATCGCGGGCCTTGTGGTTGTAGACGTTTGCGAGGTAGCTCAACGTGTCTTCAGGGTAGGGCGCGGGGGGCTCGACGGCTGCTGCGCGTTCAAGGCGTGGTCGCACGGCTTCACGAGCGGCTTCCAGCGCAGCCACGGCGTCGCGACGCAGGGTGTTGAGCGCCGAGGCCGGCACGAACCAGGGCTGGCTCAGCTTCAGGCCGATGTCGTGAGCCTGGAAGATCGTGTTGCCCAGCTTGCCGATCTGCTCGCGCAGCGTGGTTTCGGCTCGCTCTGCATCTTGCGGCGCCTGCTTGTCGCACACCACGCTGGCCGAGCCCACGCAGCCGTCTTCGTCAGAGAGTTGCAGCGCAAGGCCATCAGGCGTTTCGCTCAACTCTGCCCACAGGCCGATGCGGCGGTCGGACGACTTCTTGCTGAGTTGGTGCTCCCAGCTGCGGTCGCGGTTGCGGTTGATGGCCACGCCGGACTGCAGGTCCTTGAGCGCCTCGATGGCCTCGTTGGGGAACACGCGCCACAGCCGGCCCGACTTGCCCACTGGTTCAGCCGTGTTGACCTGCACGCCGACGATGTCCTTGGTCAGCGTCAGGTAGTTCAGGCCGTCGCCGTTGTGGATGCCGCCGGCTTCCTTGACAGCCTCGTCGTCGATGGCCACGTCGAACCATTTGTCGCCCACCTTGGCGACCTCGCCCACGGGCAGGCCCAGGTGCTTCGGAGACTCGAAGGCGCCGATGTCTTCCTTGCGGCCGGTGACGAAATAGTCGGTGCTGCCGCGGTTGAAGTTGCGCTCGGGCTCGGGCTGAAAGTAGAAGGTGCACTCGCCCGACGACGAGCGGGCCAGCTCGGGCCGCTGTTCCAGGATTTCGTCAAGCAGCAGGCGGTAGTGGGCGGTGATGTTCTTCACATAGCCCATGTCCTTGTAGCGCCCTTCGATCTTGAAGGAGCGCACGCCCGCGTCGATCAGGGCGTTGAGGTTGGCGCTCTGGTCGTTGTCCTTCATGGACAGCACGTGCTGCTCGAAGGCCACGACCTGGCCGCTGCCGTCGAGCACGTTGTAGGGCAGGCGACAGGCTTGCGAGCAATCACCGCGGTTGGCGCTGCGGCCGGTGTGCGCATGGCTGATGAAGCACTGGCCGCTGTAGGCCACGCACAGCGCGCCGTGGATGAAGAACTCGATGGTGGCGTGCGTGGCGTCCGAGATGGCCTGGATCTGCTGCAGCGTGAGCTCGCGCGCCAGCACGATCTGGCTGAAGCCGGCGTCCTGCAGGAACTTGGCTTTTTCGACGGTGCGGATGTCTGTTTGCGTGCTGGCGTGCAACTGGATGGGCGGCAGATCGAGTTCGAGCAGGCCCATGTCCTGCACGATCAGCGCGTCCACGCCCGCGTCGTGCAGCTCCCAGATCAGCTTGCGCGCGGGCTCCAGCTCGTCGTCACGCAAGATGGTGTTGATCGTGGTGAAGACCTTGGCGTGGTAGCGGTGCGCGTGCTGGACCAGCCGGGCGATGTCGCTGACCTCGTTGCTGGCGTTGCTGCGCGCGCCGAACGAGGGCCCGCCGATGTAGATGGCGTCGGCGCCGTGGTTGACGGCCTCGATGCCGATGTCGGCCGTGCGCGCGGGCGAGAGCAGTTCGATCTGGTGGGCGGGCAGGGACATGGGCGGTTGGGGGCGAAGAAAGA
>NZ_DCXA01000260.1:0-2881 GCF_002328915.1 Aquabacterium sp. UBA2148 | reverse complement strand
GACGCGAGCAGGTGCTTTGGGCTGGCCACGCGACCGCCATGGCGAGGGCCGGCCACGGGTCCTGGCAGGCCGAGGCGCGAGCTGAATTGGGGTGGTGTCAAAAGCCGGAGCCAAGCGCCAGCTTCCGTCTTCCGTCGACCATAAGCAGGCCATGGTTGCGAGAGTGATCATCGACGTTTCTAACCAGGACGTTGAAGGCCATGCGCTTGAACAGCTCGATGCTGGCGCCTGAGTTCCTGGGGGTTTGAGCGCCCGTCTGTCAGTCAACTCATCTCCGTCTCGCGACGGCAAAAGGCTATCGAGATGACGGTAGCGACTGATAGGGCTTTGTTGTCGCAAAACAGCCGTTTCGTGGAGGCAAATGCTGTCGGCTGACTGAGGCCTGTGGTGTTTCCTTGCGTTCAGCGTGTGCGAGCGTTGGTTGACATAATATACATCGTGGCAAGTGTGCTGGCTGCGTTGGGCTGATCAAGTCGCTGTTCGTGGTGGCACCAAGTGAAACCCATCACTTCCTTGGAAGTCAGGCTACGCACGCCGCACCAAAACCGGGCCTATGGCGTCAGTGTGAGTGCTTTGTCATCCCAGCGGCTTCAACGTGAGCAACTTGACTGGTGGCGTTGTTGGATCTGGTGGCAACACCAAGTGAAACCCATCACTACCTTGGAAGTCGGCCTACGCACTTGACACCAAAATTGGGCTTTGGACTTCAGTGTGCGTGCTTTGTCTTCCCGCTGGTTCTAAAGTGAACAACTTGACATCTGCGTCATGGCTTAGCTTGGTAGACCCTAACTACTTTGCTGAGCTAAGTGCACGTCTTGATCAATACAGACTGGTAAGAAAATTCGCAAGATCATTGAGAGCCTGCACAACTCAGAGCAACGCATTCAAACGTTTGCGCGCACCTTCAGGCATTGCGTCTCGTTGTGTAACCAATGCACTTGCCAGCGCAGTGTGAGCGGCTGACATCGGGCGTTCCAGCCCCAGTATCCGAACCGCCTCAACCGCCACAGCCTGAGCGCGCGCAGCGTTCTTCATCAGGTTGGCAATGGCCAGATCGGCGCTGACGTGCGCCTCCTTGGGGTGCCAGCAGTCGTAGTCAGTCACCATGGCCAGCGTGGCATAGGCTATTTGTGCCTCCTTCGCCAGCTTGGCCTCGGGCATGTTCGTCATGCCGATCACGCTGGCTCCCATGGACCGGTACCAGTTGGATTCAGCCATGCTGGAAAACTGTGGCCCCTCGATGCACACATAAGTGCCCTTGCGATGGAGGCGCACTGGGTCAGTCGCCCCCACCTTCTGGACGGCTCTGGCCAGGGCGTCTGCCACCAGCGAACAAACCGGCTCCGCCATGGAGGCGTGCGCCACCGCGCCATCCCCAAAAAAAGTGCTGGCCCGTTGCTTCGTCATGTCGATGAACTGGTCGGGCAACACCATGTCCAGCGGCGCCATGTCCTCTCGCAAGGAACCCACGGCAGAGAACGACAGCAAATAACGCACCCCGCACTGCTTGAGCGCATGGATGTTGGCGCGGTAAGGCACCTCCGAGGGAATCAGGCGGTGCCCCCGGCCATGGCGAGCAAGGAACACCACGTTGATGCCGTCGATCTGCCCGCTGACCAGCACATCAGACGGTTTGCCATAGGGCGTATCGATGTGATGCTCTCGCACATTCTCAAGTGCGCCCATTTGATAGAGCCCGCTGCCACCCAGAATGCCGATTTCAGATTGAACCATGACGGTCTCCTAAACGATGTACGGCCCTGTGTCGCATGCGAGCCCAAATTCCTTACAACTTTCGATGATGGGCCTTGTAAGGATTGAGGCCACACCCGCGACAAAGGGGAAACCCAGTCATTTCACGCCCGAGGTTCACATGAGCAAATCTGTCTTGCTTGCCCGCCCCCACCCGTTCATCGTCAACGAAATGCGCCCCTGGCTGGAAACGGCGGGATTTTCGGTCATCAAGCCCGAGACTGCTGCTGACGTGGCGCAGCGAGCCCATTCTTGTTCGCGCGCGGTGGTGTCCCTGGCGCTGAGTTCGCCCGTGGGCCTGACACCCGAAGAGGTGGTCCAGATTCTGCTCAAAGAGGCGCCTTCAGCCCGAATTCTGTTCGCCGCACTCTTGCCATTTGAAAAGGCGCGTCCTGCGCTGGAGAAGCTCGCGCATCTGGCGGCAACAAGTCAGGGTGGGCGCCCCGCTTCTCTGGTGGACATCGGTTCAGCTGACCCGACGGCTGCTACGGCACTGGGTCGCAACACCACCCTGGCCTACATCGCCAAGGACGATCTGGCCAACGAGGCCCGCAGGGCCCTGGCAGCCAAACACCTCGGCAGGCATTTCGCCTGAGCGACATGCCCCAAACCCGATTGACCTTGGTTGGGGGTGGTCACGCCCACCTGCTGGTGCTGCAGGCCCTCGCGCATCGCCGCCCCCAGGATGTGGAGATCACCCTCATCAGTCCGAGCCGATGGCAGCACTACTCCGGGATGCTGCCTGGGTGGATGGCAAAGCAGTATGCAATCGACGAATGCCGGATCGACCTCCTGCCCCTGCTGCGTCGTGCGCAGGTTCATTTCATTGAAGATCACATCGTGGGCATGGATGCAAATCTGCGATGCGTCTGCCTGAGCGATGGCACACACGTGCACTATGACCTGCTCTCGCTGGACGTGGGCAGCGAGATCAACACTGAATGGCTGGGCGACCTGGGCGTCAAACTGCTGCCCATCAAGCCCTTGGCGACTTTCTCCGAGCAATGGCGGGCCCTCATTGCTCAGGCGCAAAAGTCCGCATCCTGGCGATTGGGCGTGGTCGGTGGCGGCGCGGCCGGTGTCGAGGCGGTGATTGCAGCCGCCCACACCTTGCGCCACGCAGGCGTCT
>NZ_DCXA01000230.1:0-5619 GCF_002328915.1 Aquabacterium sp. UBA2148 | reverse complement strand
GACGCGCAGCGCTTCGCCGCCTGGCGCACCGAGTTCCGCGCCACCGCACGCGCCGCCGGCATCAGCGAAGCCACGCTCAAGGCGGCGCTGGACGTGGCCGAGTTCCGGCCACGCACCATCGAGCTCGACCGCAGCCAGCCCGAGTTCTCGCGCAGCACGTGGGACTACCTCGACAGCACCGTCTCGCCCACGCGCGTGGCCAATGGCCAGGCCAAGCTGGCCCAGGTGCACACCCAGGCCGATGCGGCAGCCAGCCGCTACGGCGTGCCCGCGCCCGTGCTGGTGGCCGTGTGGGGCATGGAGAGCAACTACGGCCAGAACTACGGCGACGTGCCCGTGATCGACGCGCTGGCCACCCTGGCCTTCGAAGGCCGCCGCGAGGCCTGGGCACGTGGCGAGCTGCTGGCCGCGCTGAAGATCATCGACCAGGGTGACATCGACCGCGAACACATGATCGGCTCGTGGGCCGGCGCCATGGGCCAGACCCAGTTCATGCCCTCGGCCTTCCTGGCCCGCGCGGTGGACGCCGATGGCGATGGCCGCCGCGACATCTGGCGCAGCATGCCCGACGTGCTGGCCTCGACGGCCAACTACCTGCACCAGGCCGGCTGGGTGGCCGGTGAGGCCTGGGCTCCGGAGGTCAAGCTGCCAGAGGGCTTCGACGTCTCGCGAGCCGACCCGGGCGTGAGGCAAGAGGCCACCCAATGGAGCGCCGAAGGCGTTCGCCTGGTCGATGGCTCGCCCTTGCCCGCCATGGCCGAGGCCAGCATCCTGCAACCCGCGGGCGCACAAGGCCCGGCTTTCCTGGTGGGCCGCAACTTCCGCGCCGTGCTGCGCTACAACAACGCCACGAGCTACGCCCTGGGCGTGACCTTGCTGGCCCAACGAATCGACGGCGGGGCGCCCGTGCAGGCCGCCTGGCCTCGCGATCAACGCGTGCTCAGCCGCAGCGAGGTCAAGGCCCTGCAGGCCGCGCTCAACCACAAGGGCTTCGCCACCGGCACACCAGACGGCCTGCTGGGCCCAGCCACGCGCGGTGCCCTGCGCGACTGGCAGCGCAGCATCGGCTTGCCGGCCGATGGCTTCGCGACGGCCGAGCTGTTGGCGCGTCTTCTGGCGCCCCCTGTGTCCGAAAACAGGTAAATGCCCTATTTTCAAAACCCCTTGCAGGGTCCATGATGTTTTGATGGCCTTTGCAACGAGGGCCTCCATCGGAAACGAGGCCCCTGGTGGACATCTCACCCAGTACAGCATTGCCTGCAACCGACAGCATGCCTTGGATGGTGGTGGTGGGCGCGTCGGCTGGAGGGCTTGAAGCCCTGCAACGCTTTTTCGGTCGGCTCCGGATGCCCTCGAACGCCGCCTTCGTGGTGGTCCAGCACTTGGCCCCCGACCACCGCTCCTTGATGAGCGAGTTGCTCACCCCCCACTGCGCCCTGCCGGTCACCGAGGCCCGCGATGGCGAGGCCTTGCTCACCGACCACGTCTACCTGATGCCCTCCGGGGTGATGATGTCGGTGCGCCATGGGGCGCTGTGCTTCGAGCCCCGCCCTGAGCGGGGCCTGTCCTTGCCCATCAACCGACTGCTGACCAGCCTGGCCGAGGCCGCAGCCGAGCGCACGGTGGCCGTGGTCCTGTCCGGCTCCGGATCAGACGGCTCCCAGGGAGCGGCCATGCTGCGCGCAAAGGGTGGCTTCGTGCTGGTGCAGGCCCCCGATTCAGCACAGTTCGACAGCATGCCTCGGTCGGTCATGCAAGCCACTCGGCCAGACGCCGTGGCGCCACCAGAGTCACTGGCCGACACCGTGCTGGCCCTGACACAAGGTCGGGCTGAGCGGCTGGCCGACGAAGGGCTGGTTCATGCGCCCTCGGCCCGCAGCGCCCTGCAACGCATCTTCAGCACCTTGCTCGACCGCCACGGCGTGGACTTCGGCCAGTACAAACTGCCCACCGTGATGCGCCGCATCGAGCGGCGCATGCAGGCCTGCCAGGCTGAACTCCTGGCCACCTACGCGGACCGCATCGAGCAGGACGAAACAGAGTGCGAAGCCCTGCGGCAGGAGTTGCTCATCCCCGTGACAGGGTTCTTCCGTGACCCGGATGCCTTCGAGGCGCTCGGCAGCGCCCTGGATGCCTTGATCAGCCAGCTGCCCGAAGGGCGCAACCTGCGCTTGTGGAGCGCTGGTTGCGCCAGCGGAGAGGAGGCCTATTCGCTGGCCATCCTGGCTCACGAGTCGTGCGAAAGGGTCGGGCGCTGGCCCGGCATCAAGGTCTTCGGCACCGACGTCGACGCCACCGTTCTGGAGACGGCCACCGCCGGCTCCTACCCTGTCAGCATGGCAGAGACGCTTTCGCCCGAGCGTCTGGCGCGGCACTTCACGCTCGACGAGACCCACATGACGGTCAAGCCCGAGCTGCGCCGGATGGTGCTCCTGACCCGCCACAACCTCCTGGAAGACCCGCCGTTCACCCGGGTCGACGTGGTGGCCTGCCGCAACATGCTGATCTACCTGCAGGCCCAGGCCCAGGAACGGGTGCTGCGGCGCCTTCAGTACGCACTCAGGCTCGACGGGCTGCTGTTTCTGGGCAGCAGCGAATCACTGGGCTTGCTGCAACCGGACTTCGCCCCGGTCCACGACAGCGCGCGGCTGCACAGGCTGCATCGACAGGTGCTGCCCCCGCTGTCGAACTTCAACCTGCCGGGCCGCATCGGCCTGATGGACCGCACGGTCCGCGTCGACAGCCGGTTGCCCGCTGACCAGAACCGGCAGCTGATCGATGCGGCCCGCAAGCAAATCCTCCAGCAGCACGCGCCCCTGTGTCTGCTGCTGTCGCCACAGCGTGTCCTGATGCACACCTGGGGTCCCGTCGACCATTTCCTGAGGCTGGGCAACGGCGAGCCCAGGCTGGATGCCATCGGCCTGTTGCCCGACAGGCTGGCTGCGGTGGCGGGACATGCCTTCCACGCTGCGCTCAACGGGCAAGACATCACCGAGCCGCCCGTTCACGCCGACGTGCACGGAACGCCCATGAGGCTGCGCGTGAGCGGCCGGTTGATCAAGGGCAGCGGGCCGAACCACCACGGTGTGCTCTTGAGCATCGAGACCCTGCCCGACAGCCCTCACCTGACAGCCCCATCGGCTGACGAAGATCAACCCTTGTCAGAGGCAGAGCTGCATCGGCTGGGCCAGCTCGAGCACGAACTGGCGCAAACACGCCTGTCTCTTCAGACAACCATCGAAGACCTGGAAGCCACCAACGAAGAACTCCAGGCCACCAACGAGGAGTTGATGTCGGCCAACGAGGAGCTGCAAAGCACCAACGAAGAGTTGCAATCGGTCAACGAAGAGCTCTACACCGTCAACGCCGAGTTCAACATGAAGCTCGAGGCGCTTTCGAGCCTGAATGCCGACCTGGAAGGCATGGCACTGTCGACCGGGATCGCCACATTGTTCGTTGACCGCAGCTTGGCGCTGCTGCGCTTCACCCCTGAAGCGGCGCTGGTGTTTCGCCTGCGAGCCAGCGACATCGGCCGGCGCGTGACGGACTTCCACAACCCGATGGACTACCCCGACTTCATCGATGACGTGAACACCGTTCTGCAAGGTGGACACGTCGTCGAGCGCGAAGTCGCCGTCAAACCGGATGCCCTGTGCACGGTGCGCATCGTGGGCTGCGGGCACGGCCAGCGCAGGGCTGTGATCAGCCTGATCGACATCTCGCGCACGCGCGACGCTCAGAGGCTGCAGAACGTCATGGACGCACTCTCGTCACACGTGGCGGTGCTGGATCAGCATGGCGCCATCACCCAGGTCAACCAGGCCTGGCTGGATTTCGCTGCAGACAATGGAGGCTTTCGCGAGATAGGCGTTGGCACGAACTACCTGGCCGTGCTGGCGCGCTCGAGCAGCGAGTCGTCGCTCGACGTGTTGCGGGGGCTGCAGCAAGTGCTCAGTGGCTTGCAGCCGCGCTACCAGGTGACCTACCCATGCCACAGCCCGCAGGAAGAGCGCTGGTTCGCGATGACGGCGACGCCTTGCAAAAAAATGGGCGGCGCGGTGGTGGTGCACACCGACATCACCGCCTGGCACAAGCTGCTGACCCTGACGCAGGAGCCCATTCATGGCTGACACCCCATCCACTCAGGTCCAGCCGACAGCGTTGTTGGCGCCGCGGCATCATTGCCTGGGGCTGGCCATGGCCGCGATGCAGCGTGGCGACATGGACCGCGCCAGGCAAGTGCTCGACGCCCACCCGGAGGCCTCTCTGACCTTGACCGACGTCTTTGGCCACTACAAGGTCGAACTCGAAACCCAGAACCAGGAGCTGCGACAAGCCCAGTTGCGCACCGAGGCCTTGCTGGCATGGACCGATCAGTTGTTTCGCCAGTTGCCGGTGCCGGCCCTGCTGCTGGATGCCATGGGCCTGATCCAGGACGCCAACGAGCGCGCCATCAACGACCTCGGCCTGAACGAGCGCACCACCTCACGTGGCATGCCTTTTCGTCGGCTGATGGCAAGCATCGACTGCGAGTACAAGTTGCAGCACACCCTGCACGCAGCCCTGGACGGCCACATGGCCGCTTTGGCGGATGTGCAGGTGATCACCGCACGAGGCGATCGACTCTGGACCAGCCTGACGGTGGTGCCGATGCAGGACCGCCCCGGTGAAAGCGGCAGCCGGCTCATGTGCATCATCGACGACCAGACGGCGCGCCTCGAGGCCCGAAGAGCCCAGGAAGCAGCCACGATGGCCGCGCAGCAACGCGACTTCGCCCGCGCCACGAGCGAAGCCAACCACCGCATGATGGCTCGCGTGAGCCACGAGTTCCGCACCCCGCTGAACGCCGTCATCGGGTTCTCCGACCTGCTGTTGGACCCGGGCAGGCGCCCCCCGGAGCACGTGGCTCAGGAGTTCCTGACGCACATCCGCAGCGCGGGCACGAACCTGCTGGGCCTGGTGGAAGAGGTGCTGCAGATCAACCGCATCAATGGGCAGGAAGCCAGTGGTCCACCAGCTCAGCCAGTTGACTTGAGAGCCGTTGCCGCCGAAGTCATCGAGCTGCTCAGCGACATGGCCAACCGCTGTGGGGTGTCTCTGTCCATGGCAGACGACGAAGGCCACGCCTGCTGTGCACGCGGTCACCCACGCAAAGTGCGCGAGGTCTTGATCAACCTGTTGAGCAATGCCATCAAGTACAACCTGCCCAGTGGATGGGTGAGGGTGGCCCTGGGCTCCATCGGGCAGCACGTGTGGCTGGGGGTGAGCGACAGCGGCAAAGGCATGTCCCGGCAGCAGCTCGATCACTTGTTCGAGCCGTTCAACCGCCTGGGCGCCGAATCGGGCAACCTGCACGGGCATGGGCTGGGTCTGGTGATCACCAAAGGCCTGGTGGAAGGCATGGATGGCCGCCTGACGGTCACCTCCACGCCGGGCGTGGGCAGCTGCTTCGTGGCCGAGCTTCCGCTCTGGCACGAGGAAGGCGCATAAAATCCGAGCCCTTTGAGCCGCCCCTTGCGGCCACCAACGGGCGCCATGAACATCACCGTCAGCGAAGAACTCAAGGCCTACATCGACCCCCTCACGCCCGACGAGCACGAAGCGCTCGAGCGCAGCCTG
>NZ_DCXA01000074.1:2333-2850 GCF_002328915.1 Aquabacterium sp. UBA2148 | reverse complement strand
CCGGCATCTCGGCGGCTGACCGCGCCCGCACCGTGCAGGCCGCCGTCGCCGCCGACGCCAAGCCCACCGACCTTGTGCAGCCCGGCCACATCTTCCCGCTGCAGGCCAAGGACGGCGGCGTGCTCATGCGCGCTGGCCACACCGAAGCCGGTTGCGACCTCGCCGGCATGGCAGGCCTCACGCCATCGTCCGTGATCTGCGAGATCATGAACGACGACGGCACCATGGCCCGCCTGCCCGACCTGGAGGTCTTCGCCAAAGAACATGGCTTGAAGATCGGCACCATCGCCGACCTGATCCAGTACCGCAGCCGCAACGAGAGCCTGATCGAGCCCGTTGGCCGTCGCACCATGCAGACGCCCGAAGGCCCTTTCGAGACCCGCGTTTTCAAGGACCGCACGGGTGCCGTTCACATGGCCCTGAGCCTGGGCCTCGAAGGCGCCAAGCCCGGTCGCGAGGACGAGGTGCTGGTGCGCGTGCACGAGCCCTTCTCGGTGCTCGACTGGCTGGATGCCGG
>NZ_DCXA01000074.1:0-2264 GCF_002328915.1 Aquabacterium sp. UBA2148 | reverse complement strand
ACTGGCTGGATGCCGGCAGCCGCAGCCACTCCTGGCCGCTGCCCAAGGCCCTGGCTGCCGTGCGCGAAGCCGGCCGTGGTGTGGTGGTGCTGCTCAACGTGGGTGACGACCCCGATCGACTGCTCGACCGCGTGCTGCCCGCCGACCCGCAAGCCGTCCCCAAGACCCCGGCTGACCTGCGCACCTACGGTGTGGGCGCCCAGATCCTCAAAACCCTGGGTGTGCAGCGCATGCGCCTGATGGGCAACCAGCAACGCCTGCCCAGCATGGTCGGTTATGGCCTGGAGGTCAGCGGCTTCCTGACGGCCGATGGTCAGAGCCTGCCGGTGCCTCACGCCTGACGGCTTGCCCGCCGATTGTTCTTTGATTCGTTCTTTTCACTTCGCTCTTTAGATTGGATGTCCCATGCAAGGCGCTGACAAAGGTACCGCCAACCGCCTCGACGGCAACGACCTGCGGGTCGGGCTCGTTCAGGCCCGTTTCAACGATGACCTCACCGGTCGCCTCGCCACCGTCTGCATCGACGAGCTGCTGGCCCTGGGCGTGCAACGCAAGCACATCACCCACGTGACCGTGCCCGGCGCGCTCGAGGTGCCCGTGGCCCTGCAGGCCATGGCCGACAGCGATCGCTACGACGCCCTCGTGGCGCTGGGTTGCATCATCCGTGGCGAGACCTACCACTTCGAGTTGGTGGCCAACGAGAGCGGCGCCGGCGTGACCCGCGTCAGCCTGGACCACCACGTGCCGATCGCCAACTGCATCCTCACGGTCGAGAACCAGGAGCAGGCCGAGGCCCGCGTTCAAGAGAAGGGCCGTGACGCGGCCCGCGTTGCCGTCGAAATGGCCAACCTGCTGGACGACCTGCTGTGAGCGACGCCACCTCGACCCCTCCTGGCGGCCCCTCCGAGGGTGCCCGCAGCGAACGCGGTGCCGCAGCATCGCAGCCTCCGCGCGACCGCGCCAAATCCTCTCGCCGCCGCGCTCGCGAGTACGCGCTGCAAGGCCTCTATGAGTGGCAACTCAACCCGCGCGATCCGGGTGCCATCGACGCTGATCTGCGCGATGCCCCCGAGTTCGCCAAGTGTGATCGTGGCCACTACGACGCCCTGCTGCACGGCTGCATCGAGCAGTCCGCACAGCTCGATGCGGTGCTCCTGAAGTACCTGGATCGCTCGGTGCAGGAGCTCTCGCCCGTCGAACATGCCGTGTTGTGGATCGGGGCTTACGAGCTCACCCACTGCCTGGACGTGCCTTACAAGGTCGCGATCAACGAGGCCGTCGAGCTGGCCAAGTCCTTTGGTGGCACCGATGGCCACAAGTTCGTCAATGGCGTGCTGGACCACCTCGCTCCTGGTCTGCGTCCCGACGAAGTCAAGGCCTATCGTTCGAAACAGCGTTGAGCCTTCTCTCTGCTGTGTCCACGCCCCCTACGCAACCCGCCGTCACCCAGCCTCACGAGGTGGAGGCAGATCGGCTCGTGGTCGATGACGTCGACACGATCTCCGAGACCAGGCCACTGCCCGAGCCAGACCCGGCCGAGCTGCGCCGCGTGCGGCCCGAGTCGCTGCCCACGATCGGGCACATCGGCCGCTATGCGCTGAAGTACGTGATCGGCGAAGGTGGGCTGGGCACCGTCTATGCGGCGCACGACACCTTGCTGTCGCGCCTGATCGCCATCAAGACGCTGAACGTGAACTTGCCTGCTTCCGAGCGCGAGCAGTTCGACAAGCTGGTGCTGCACGAGGCGCGCGCGTCAGCAGGCCTGAACCACTCCTACATCGTCACCGTGCACGACGCGGGCACGAGCGAGCAGGGCAGCTACATCGCCATGGAGCTGCTCAAGGGGCGTGACCTGCGTCACCTCTTGTCCATGGGCTGGAAGCCCACGCCCGAGCAGGCTGCGCTGATCGTGCGGCGGGTGGCTGATGCGCTGTCCTACGCCCACCACAAGGGCGTGACCCACCGCGACATCAAGCCGGCCAACATCTTCATGGTCGGGCGCACGCAGCCGCGCGTGCTGGATTTCGGCATCGCGCGCATCCGCCAGGTCGAGGCCTTGGCGCAGCGTGACGACGAGACCAGCCGCTTCCAGGAGCTCATCGGCGGCTCGCCCTTCTACATGGCGCCCGAGTTGGTGCGCCGAGAGCCTGGCGACCAGCGCGTGGACGTGTACGCCCTGGGCGTGGTGCTCTACGAGTTGCTGGCCGGGCGGCGTGCTTTCACGGGGGGCTCGCTCGACGAGATCGCCGATGCGGTGTTGCACC
>NZ_DCXA01000308.1:5103-11340 GCF_002328915.1 Aquabacterium sp. UBA2148 | reverse complement strand
AGGGCTCAGCCCTCGTCGGCCGACAGCGCCCGCCACAGGATGTGAAAGAGCTCGTCGAACTGCTCGAGCAGCGACTGCTTTTCGCGCCGCACGATGTGCATCAGCACCACGCGGCCGATGATGCCCATGAAGATGTCGAGCAGGATCTTGGCCGATACGCGCCGGTTCAGCACGCCGCGCGCCTGGCCGTCCTTGAACACGCCCATGAAAGCGCCCATCAGCTCGGGGCTTTCGTAGATGCCGATGTTCTGGTGGCGTGACACCGGCACGGCGGTGAACAGCAGCATCATCACCGCCGGGTGCTTGTCCATGTAGTCCAGCGTCACCCAGAAGGTCTTGCGCAGGCGCTCGCGTGCGTCGTCGATGCCCTGGAGGTGGTCGATCATGCGCTCGGCCAGGCGGCCCAGCATCACGTCGAGCATGGCGTAGACCAGCACCTCCTTGCTGCCGAAGTACTTGTAGATGGTCTGCAGGGACACGCGCGCCTCCTTGGCCACGTCGAGCAGCGTCACCTCGTGGAAATCACGCGTCGAGAACAGGGTGAGCACGGCCCGCTCGATGCGCGCCAGCGTGTCGGCGCGCATGCTGCCCAGCGCAGCTCGGCGTTCGTCGGCAGTGCCGGGTGGCGTGGGGCGAGGGTCGGCGGCGGGCATGGGATGCGTTCATTCCTGATTGGAACGAAATCGTACCAAATGAACGGTCGTTCGCAAATTTTGGTCAAGCCCCCTTGCCTCGACATGACGTTAACGTCAAGATCAGCACCCGTTGTGCACCACGATGCATGGCTGGTTTCCCGGGCGTCAGCGGCTTGTCGCGGCCGATGCCTTGTGGGAATTCAGGGTTTACACCATGGGTAATTCAGATTACCGAAAGGCGTTGAACCGGTCTCGTGGTGCAGGAGCAGAACCCAACCCGACACGGATCGAGGAGACATCCCACATGCCCATTCAAAACTTCGCCCCCGCCTGGATGACCGAGGAACACCAGATGGTGTTCGACTCGGCCAAACGTTTCATGATCGAGCAATGGCAGCCCAAGGACGAAGCCTGGCGCGCCCAGGGCATGATGGACCGTCAGGCCTGGGAAGACGCCGGCGCCAACGGCTTCCTGTGCGCCTCGATGCCCGAGCAGTACGGTGGTGGCGGTGGTGACTTCGGCCATGAAGCCGCGCTGGTGCTGGCCCAAGGTGAAGCCGGCATCGGCGGCTTCGGCGGCTCGCTGCACTCGGGCATCGTCGCCCCCTACATCCTGCACTACGGCACCGAAGAGCAGAAGAAGCGCTGGCTGCCCAAGCTGGCCACCGGCGAGCTGATCAGCGCCATCGCCATGACCGAGCCCGGCACGGGTTCTGACCTGCAAGGCGTGCGCACGCTGGCGCTGAAGTCGGCCGACGGCGAGAGCTACACGATCAACGGCAGCAAGACCTTCATCACCAACGGCCAGCTCGCCAACCTGGTCATCGTGGTCTGCAAGACCGACAAGGACAAGGGCGCGCAAGGCATCTCGCTGTTCGTGGTCGAGACCGACGAAGCCCCGGGCTTTCGCCGTGGCCGCAACCTCGACAAGATCGGCATGGAGGCGCAAGACACCTCCGAGCTGTTCTTCGACGACGTGGTGGTCAGCAAGCACAACCTGATCGGCGAGCAAGAGGGCATGGGCTTCTTCCAGCTGATGCAGGAGCTGCCGCAAGAGCGCATGCTCGTGGCCCTGGCCGGCATCGCCGCCATGGAATACGCCATGAAGGTCACGCTGGAGTACACGAAGGAGCGCAAGGCCTTCGGCAAGCCCATCTTCAGCTTCCAGAACACGCGCTTCAAGCTGGCCGAGTGCCAGGCCCTGCTGCTGGCTTCGCGCGCCCTGGTCGACGCCGCCATGGTCTCGCACCTCAAGGGCGAGCTGGGCGTGGACCGAGCAGCGCTGATCAAGTACTGGATCACCGACAACCAGTGCAAGCTGATCGACGAGTGCCTGCAGCTCTTCGGTGGCTACGGCTACATGAAGGAGTACCCGATCGCCCGCCTGTGGGCGGACTCGCGCGTGCAACGCATCTACGGCGGCACCAACGAGATCATGAAGGAACTCGCTTCGCGCTTCCTGTGATCCTGTGGCCCTGAGTCCTGCTCACGGGCCCTCCCAGAACCCCATTTTCCGAAGGAGCTTCCCATGATCGAAGCCTACATTTTCGACGCCGTCCGCACCCCGCGCGGCAAGGGCAAAAAAGACGGCAGCCTGCACCAGGCCACGCCCGTGTGGCTGCTGCGCACCCTGCTGCAGGGCCTCCAGCAGCGCCACAACCTCGACACCTCCCTGGTCGACGACGTCATCCTCGGTTGCGTGACGCCCGTGGGTGAGCAGGGCGCCGACATCGCCCGCACCGCCGTGCTCGACGCCGGCTGGGCCGAGTCCGTCGCCGGTGTGACGCTCTCGCGTTTCTGCGCCTCGGGCCTGGAAGCCATCAACATGGCCACGGCCAAGATCCGCGCCGGCCTCGATGACATGGTCGTCGCCGGTGGCGTGGAAAGCATGAGCCGCTGGCCCATGGGCTCCGACGGTGGCGCCTGGGTCATGGACCCCCGCATCAACAGCGGCACGGCCTTCGTGCCCCAGGGCATTTCGGCTGACCTGATCGCCACGCTGGAAGGCTTCTCGCGTGCCGACCTCGATGCCTACGCCGCCGAGTCGCACCGCCGTGCCGCCGCCGCGCAGGCCGAGGGCCGCTTCGACAAGTCGGTCATCGGCGTGCGTGACATCAACGGCATGCTGATGCTGGGCCGGGACGAAACCATCCGCCCCGGCACCTCGGTCGAATCGCTGTCCAAGCTGATGCCCTCGTTCGAGATGATGGGCACCATGGGCTTCGACGCCACCGCGCTCGATAAGTACACGACCATCGAGAAGGTCATCCACGCCCACCACGCCGGCAACTCTTCGGGCATCGTCGACGGTGCTGCGCTGGTGCTTCTGGGCAGCAAGGAAGCCGGCCTCAAGGCGGGCCTCAAGCCCCGCGCCCGCGTGCTGATGACGGCCGAGTGCGGTTCCGAGCCCACCATCATGCTGACGGGCCCGACGCCCGCCTGCAAGAAGGCCCTGCACAAGCTGGGCATGACCCCGGGCGACATCGACCTGTGGGAAATCAACGAGGCCTTTGCCACCGTGCCCATGAAGACCGCCAAGGACCTGGGCGTGTCGATGGACCGCGTCAACGTCAACGGCGGCTCCATCGCCATGGGCCACCCGCTGGGTGCCACCGGCGCCATCATCCTGGGCACGGCCCTGGACGAGCTGGAGCGCACGGGCAAGTCCACCGCGCTGGCCACCCTGTGCATCGGTGCCGGCATGGGCATCGCCACCATCATCGAACGCGTCTGATCCGGGAGGCACACACCATGACTCAATCTCAAGCATTCAGCCTGGACATCGACGCCGACGGCATCGGCCTGGTCACCATCGACATGCCGGGTCGCGCGATGAACGTGCTCAACCCGACCTTGGTCGAGCCCTTCGCTGCGCTGGTCACCCAGCTCGAAACCGACGCCGCCCTCAAGGGCCTGGTCATCACCTCGGCCAAGTCGACCTTCATCGTCGGCGCCGACATCGACCAGCTCACGCAGATCACCTCGGCCGAAGAGGCCTACAAGCTGTGTGAAGACCTCAAGGGCATGATGCGCCGCATGGAAAAGTGCGGCAAGCCCGTGGTGGCCGCGCTCAACGGCACGGCCCTGGGCGGTGGCCTGGAGCTGGCCCTGGCTTGCCACGCCCGCATCGCCATCGACGACCCCAAGGCCAAGTTCGGCCTGCCTGAAGTCAAGCTGGGCCTGCTGCCCGGCGGTGGCGGCACGCAACGTGTGCCCCGCATGATCGGCATCCAGAAGAGCTTCGAGCTGATCACGCAAGGCAAGGAACTGACCGCGGCCAAGGCCAAGGACATGGGCCTGGTGACCGAGCTGGCCACCAGCCGCGACGACATGCTGGCCAAGGCCAAAGCCTGGTGCAAGGCCAACCCGAAGGCCTCGCAGCCTTGGGACAACAAGGGCTTCCGCATCCCCGGTGGCGACAGCAAGAGCCCGGCCGTGGTGCAGGTGCTCGCCATTGCCCCGTCGATGGCCAACGCCAAGGCGCACGGCAACTACCCGGCGCTCACCCACATCATGAGCTGCCTGTTCGAAGGCTGCCTGCTGGACTTCGACGCCGGCTCGCAGGTCGAGTCGCGTTACTTCGCCGCGTGCGTGGTCTCGCAGACCAGCAAGAACATGATCGGCACGCTGTGGCACCAGCTCAACGCCATCAAGAAGGGCCAGTCGCGTCCCAAGGGCTTTGCTGAATCCAAGGTCAAGAAGGTCGGCATCCTGGGCGCCGGCATGATGGGCGCGGGCATCGCGTACGTGTCGGCCAAAGTCGGCATCGACGTCGTGCTGCTCGACACCACCATCGAGAACGCCGAAAAGGGCAAGGGCTACTCGCAAGGCCTGCTCGACAAGGCCATCTCGCGTGGCCGCAGCACGGCCGAGAAGCGCGACGCGCTGCTGGCCCGCATCCAGCCGACCACGTCTTATGAAGACCTGCAAGGCTGCGACCTGGTGATCGAAGCCGTGTTCGAAGACCGCGACATCAAGGCCGTGTGCACGAAGAAGTCCGAAGCCATCATCGCCGCCGACGCGGTGTACGCCTCGAACACCTCGACGCTGCCCATCACCGGCCTGGCCACGGCGTCGAGCCGCCCGGCCAACTTCATCGGCCTGCACTTCTTCTCGCCCGTGGACAAGATGCCGCTGGTCGAGATCATCGTGGGCGAGAAGACGTCTGACGAGACCCTGGCGCGTGGCTTCGACTACGTGCTGCAGATCGGCAAGACCCCGATCGTGGTCAACGACGCCCGCGGCTTCTACACCTCGCGCGTGTTCGGCACCTACGTGATGGAAGGCCTGGCCATGCTGGGCGAAGGCGTGCACCCGCGCTCCGTCGAGGTCGCTGGTCTGAAGGCCGGCATGCCCATGCCGCCGCTGGCCCTGCAGGACGAGGTCTCGTTGAGCCTGGCCCTGCACATCGCCGAGCAGACCAAGAAGGACCTGCTGGCCGAAGGCAAGGAGCTGCCCCACCACCCCGGTCAGGCCGTGCTGCTGAACATCGGTGGCACGCACAACCGCGTGGGCAAGAAGACGGGCAAGGGCCTGTACGACTACAACGGCAAAGAGAAGTCGCTGTGGCCCGAGCTCACCAAGCTCTACCCGCCGGTGGCCCAGCAGCCGTCGCAACAAGAGCTGGTTGACCGCCTGCTGTACGTGCAGGCCAACGAAGCCGCCCGCTGCTTTGAAGAGAAGGTGGTGCGTTCGGTGGCCGACACCAACATCGGCTCGATCTTCGGCTGGGGCTTCGCGCCCAACCAGGGCGGCGCGCTGCAGTTCATCAACGCCGTCGGTGCCAAGAAGTTCGTCGAGCGTGCGCGTGAGCTGGCCAAGGCCTACGGCCCGCGCTTCGAGCCCGCTGCCGTCATCGTGAAGATGGCGCAAGAAGGCGGCCGCTTCGAGGACGTGGTGTGAGTGGGGGCAGCGCAAGCGCGCCTCAGGGGCTTGGCCCCCTGAGCGGGCTCCTGGCGGGCCTGCGCGTGATCGACCTCACGCGCAACCTGCCGGGCCCGTTCAGCACCCGCATGCTGGCCGACCTGGGCGCCGAGGTCGTCAAGGTCGAGCCGCCCGAGGGCGACCCGGCGCGTCCGCTCGGCCCGCTGTTCGAGGCGCTCAACCACGGCAAGGAGTGCCGCAAGGTCGACTTCCGAAGCGAAGCCGACCTCAACACCTTGCGCGACTGGCTGGCCACCGCCGACGTCATGGTCGACAGCTTCCGCCCTGGCGTGCTGCAAGGCATGGGCCTGGACGCCAAGCGCCTGCACGCGCTCAACCCGAAGCTGGTGATGGTCTCCATCACGGGCTACGGGCAGACGGGTGCCTGGGCGAACAAGGCCGGTCACGACCTGAACTTCATGGCGCTGTCGGGGGTGCTGGACCAGGTGAGGGCGCCCACAGGCGAGCTGGCCTTGTCCAACGTGCAATGGGGCGACCTCGCCGCAGGCAGCTCGATGGCCACCATCGCGGTGCTGTCGGCGGTGATCGAGGCGCAGCGCACGGGCAAGGGCCGTCACATCGACGTCAGCATGACGCATGGGTTGCACGCGCACTTGGTGATGCCGAAGTCGACGGCTTCGCTGTTGGCGCCGGTGTTGGGGCGCAAGCCGCAGGCGGG
>NZ_DCXA01000308.1:0-5027 GCF_002328915.1 Aquabacterium sp. UBA2148 | reverse complement strand
CGAAGCCGCAGGCGGGTGAAGACCTGCTCAACGGTGGGCTGCCTTGCTACAACCTTTACGCGACCGCCGATGGCCGCCA
This sequence comes from Aquabacterium sp. UBA2148, assembly GCF_002328915.1. Lineage (NCBI taxonomy): Bacteria > Pseudomonadati > Pseudomonadota > Betaproteobacteria > Burkholderiales > Sphaerotilaceae > Aquabacterium > Aquabacterium sp. UBA2148. The sequence goes on along the minus strand of NZ_DCXA01000308.1, from coordinate 4,948 downwards.
CCTCGCGGTGGGCGCGCTGGAGTTCAAGTTCTGGAAGGTGGCCTGCGAGGTGTTCGAGCGGCCCGATTGGGTGAACCGGCATTGGCAGCGTGGCTCGTTGCCGGGCACACCCGATTGCACGGCGCTCAAGGCCGAGGTGGCTGCGCTGGTGGCTTCTCAGCCGCTGGCGTTCTGGGCGCACAAGTTCGAAGCGGCCGACGCGTGTGTCACGCCGGTGCTGACGATCGACGAAGCACAGGCCCTCCCGCTGTTCGCGGGGCAGGCCTCGCCTCAGGCCTGGCAAGCCATCGCCTGAGCCCGGTCGGCGACCGAGCCGGCCTCAAGCATTGCTGGCTGGCGCTTGCCGGCGGGTGAACCCACAAAGGGGGCCTCGCGCCCCCTTTTTCACGCGTGCATCACTTCGGCAGCAGGACCTTGTCGACGACGTGGATCACGCCGTTGGACTGGATCACGTCGGCGATGGTGACGGTGGCCTTGCCGCCGTTCTCATCGGTGACGATGACCTTGCCGCCTTCGGTCGAGGCGGTCAGGTTGCCGCCGGCCACGGTCTTGAGCGTGGCCTTGCCACCGCCGGACTGGATGGCCTGGGTCACGGCCTTGGCGTCGAACTTGCCGGCCACCACGTGGTAGGTCAGCACCTTGGTCAGCGCCGGCTTGTTCTCGGGCTTGAGCAGGTTGTCAACGGTGCCAGCGGGCAGGGCGGCGAAGCCGGCGTTGACGGGCGCGAACACGGTGAACGGGCCCTTGCCCTTGAGCGTGTCGACCAGGCCGGCGGCCTTCACGGCGGCCACGAGCGTGGTGTGGTCCTTGGAGTTCACGGCGTTGTCGACGATGTCCTTGGTGGGCAGCATCGGGGCGCCACCGACCATCACGTCGGCGCGGGCCATGCCGGTGGCCAGGGTCATCGTCAGGGCGAGGGCGGTGGTGGCGAAAGCGAAGGTTTTCATGCGAGCTCCTGTTGGGTCGTTGGGGGGCGCCGCTTCGGTTGTGGATGCGGCTGAGGTCCCTTACGCAGGGTCGGCTTGAGTCGATGCAGGCTTTGCATGGCTTCACAAATCGACTCGGGTTTGAAGACGGTTCTTGGTTATGTGGGGCGCTTGTTTTTGGCGTGCCTGGGTCGGCGCGGTTTGTCGGGGCAGCGCGGGGCGGTGCTGCGCCGGCATGGGCTCGGGCGCCGAGTGGGCGGTCCTGCTTTCAGCAGGACTCCCCTCCGGTGCTCGCGGCAAGGTGGGGCCCTCCAACTCGCTCCGCGCCCTGCGGGCGCTGCGCTCAAACAAATCGGGCCAGTCAGATGACGAAGCACGCTGCGCGTGCCCACCTTGCCGCTCCGCTCCTCGGCACCCACAAGGCGCCCGAGCCCATGCCGGCTTCGCCTCTGGTGCCCCGCTTGTTGCTCGGTCAACCGACCAAGTGCGCGGCCGAAGCCGCCCACCAAGAGTCGTCACTGCGCATAAACGAGCGCACTGATTGGCGCGCGCTTGTATTGTGCGAACACCTTCTGCCAGCGAAGTTCTTTCAAAAGAGTGCCAAGAAATTCACTTCAAGGTGCTCAATGCTCGAGGAATCTTGGTCGGAGTCAACGCGTACCCTTTGCGATCCCCGAAGTTGATCGGTGTTTTTCTGCTGTCTATTTCGGTGAGCAAAAACCGCTGGCAGCTATTCTTTATACGGTGTCGGTGTGGCGGATCACCATGTTTTTCGCACATGTTTTGAGGCCGGCTTTCTTCGCCTCGCCGTAATTGCGGATGCAGCAATCATGCCGGAGAAGGTTAGCGCAATTGTGGAGGGCTCCGGAATGGGGGCGCCAATCATAAAAGACACCCCGCCATATATTGCTGTGAGATGGTCTGTCTTTTTTTGCATGCAGGAAAAATCCGCACACCCTGGGGCACTTCGCGTAACCCCGATTTTTGAAGCTCGGTGGTGCACTTGAACGGTATGACATGCGATTGAGCCGCGTGGAGTCATCGCAGCAGCGCCGACACGCCTGCCTTGGCAGCTGGGGGCGGCCGAGGCGCTCTGCAAAACGCCTGTTTGGGCGATTTGCAGACGCACCTGGGCTCTCATGTCTGCGCTCCCTGCGAGACCAGCCAGACCAATCGCTTGGCGTTGTAGGCCACGCACTTGAGCGTGATGGCCAACTCGTTCCTGGCCAGCGTCATCGCCCGCACCACCTTGCCACCCAACTGCTCCAGCCCAGCAAACACGTGCTCGACCCGGGCTCTGGTCTTGTTGATCGCGCGGTTGCGCGCATCCAGCCGCTGGCGGGCCTCTTGCCCTGGCTTGGCTCGCCGAGCAATGCCATCGCGCAGTTTGTGCTTGGCCAACAGCTCTCGGCTGCCTTGCGCGTCATAGCCCCGGTCTGCCAGCAACCGACCTCGGGTGTTGGCGGTGTCCACCACCGCCTGCAGCGTCTGTCCATCGTCCACGTTGGCGGGCGTGATGGCAATTCGGCGGATCAGCTTCCAGCGTGCATCCACATTGCTGTGCACCTTGTAGCCATAGAAGCTTTTGCCATGCTTTTTGGTCCAGCGCGCATCGCGGTCCGTGTGCTGCAGCCGCTTGGTACTCCAGCCCTCAGGCGCTTTGCCTTCGTTGAGCGCTTGGCGTTCTTCGCTGCGGGTCTGGGTGATGGGCGCCTGCACGATGCTGGCGTCTACGATCTGCCCGCCGCGCGGGATGTAGCCTTGTCGCTGCAGTTGCTGGCTCACCTCGTCAAAGATGGCTCGCCCGCCCAGGCCACCCTTGGCCAGGCGCTGCTTGAAGCTCCACAGCGTGCGCGCGTCAGGAATGTGCAGTTGCCCATCCAGGCGGCAAAAACGCTGGAAGCTCATGCGGTCCAGCACTTGGTGTTCACAGTCTTCGTCGCTCAGGTTGTACAGCGATTGCAGAAACGCCATGCGCACCATCACCTCGGTGGGGTACGGCGGGCGGCCGCCTTTGCTGCGGTCCCCGCGTGGGCAGGCCACATCCACCGCGCTGGCCACCGCGCAGAAGTCGATCAGCCCGTCCATCGCAGCCAGGTTGGCAACATAGCTACCCAGCTTGGCCTGCCGGTGCTCCTGCACGAACAGGTCCGTGGCAGGCTTGTCTTGGAAGAACGCCGAAGGTTTGATGCGCGGGGTGATCATGCCGACATCTTGCCCGCTCAAGCAGTGCGGGTCGAGGGGGTTTCAAGAAGTGCCCCCTGGGGTTTGGTTGATGTCTAGGTAATGGCCTGGGATTGCCGTGATTGAAGCGGTGCCTGAAAGCTGGCTTGGAAGTTGGATGCACCTTTCGTTCAGTTCGCAACTTCTTTCATTCTGTGAGCTGAATGTGGTTTGTATTATGGGGTTTGAGAAGCGCAATTGACCTTGCGGAATTGCCCCAAAGCTTCCATTTACATTGGTGTACCAGCTATAAGCGTCGGTCATGAGTGCCGATTCCGGCAACGTCTCGCCGGTCTTTGTGCTGAAAATCCGCATCTTCCCTTCGACTGCTACGTCGAGGATGTCTGCTGCTTGATTGGTGTAAAAGGAGATTGATATTCCCTGAGTAGGGACGCCTCCTCCTCCGATGTAGCGGTATTCATTTGTTGACCATGTTAGGTTGTCTGCGCCGGTTTGAGTTAGAGTTAGCTCGATTGCGATATCGCCTGTGGTGTCATATATTAGTGGTGCTGAGAACGTTTTTGTTGATGTCGCAGCATTTGCTGTTGTGGATAACGTCGCCACTACTGCGAGAGAGATGACGGACTTGCTGATCATGAGTGCTCCTAGTTAGGGAAGGTCTGCATAAACCGCCCGGACATGTGCTTGGCGCCAGTCTGATTGCCTGAGACCATTGAGCCCATGAAGCAGAGCAGCCTTGGATTGGGAACCTCGACGAAGCGCACGCGCCGTCGCGAGTTCCTCGACGAGATGGACCGGGTGGTGCCGTGGTCCGACCTGGTGGCGGAGATCGCGCCGTTCATGCCCGAAGGCAAACGCGGCCGTCCGCCGTTCCCGGTGGAGTCGCTGCTGCGCATCCACTTCATGCAGCAGTGGTTCACGCTGAGCGACCCGGCGATGGAAGAAGCGCTGCACGACATGCCGCTGTTCCGTGACTTCGCTGGTCTGGGTGGCTGGGACGACCGACTGCCTGACGAGAGCACCATCTTGCGGTTCCGTCATGCGCTGGAGAAGAACAAGCTGGCCGAGCGGATCCTGGCAACAGTCAACCTGCTGCTGGGTGCCAAAGGCCTGATGCTGCGCAGTGGCACGGTGGTCGATGCCACGCTGATCTCGGCACCGAGCTCGACCAAGAACGCCAGCGGTGAGCGCGACCCGGAGATGCACCAAAGCAAGAAGGGCCAGCAGTGGTTCTTCGGCATGAAGGCGCACATCGGCGTGGACGCCGACTCGGGTCTGGTTCACACCGTGCGCGGCACGGCCGGTCACGTCAACGATGTGGTCGAGGCCAACAGTTTGCTGCACGGTCAAGAGATGGATGTGTTTGCCGACGCCGGCTACCAAGGTGCGCACAAGCGACCCGACGCCAAAGAAGATGTGACGTGGCATGTGGCCATGCGTCCGGGCTTGCGCAAGCTGCTGGACAAGGCCGACCCGATGGATGCGCTGACCGAACAGGTCGAGCGGATCAAGGCCAGCATCCGCGCCAAGGTGGAGCACCCATTCCGAGTCATCAAGCGCCAGTTCGGCCACGTGAAGGTGCGCTACCGCGGTCTGGCCAAGAACACGGCGCAGTTGCAAACGCTGTTTGCGCTGGCCAATCTGTGGATGGTGCGCAGGCGCTTGATGGGGAGCCTGGCATGAGTGCGCCCTGCGCATGGGAAATGGGCGCGAAACGCGCTCAAAACGCCTGCCGCAAGAGCGTTCAGCCGCCGTTCCGCTCATGTCAGCACACCCAGCCATGGTCAGCGCTCATTTGTGCAGACCTTCCTTAGGGAAGGTCTGCAAAACCCGCCTGC
>NZ_DCXA01000309.1:21305-21865 GCF_002328915.1 Aquabacterium sp. UBA2148 | reverse complement strand
CAGCCGCGCTGCATCAGCGCCTTGGGGCGGTAGCGCGCGCGCACCGACGCCTTGAGCAGGGGCAGCGCTTCTTCGGCCATGTTGAAGTCGCCATCGAGCGAGCGCCCCATGCCTTCGAGCGTGATGAAGGACTTGAACAACAGCGCCAGGTCGGCAGGCAAGGCCAGGTGGTGCTGGCGCAGCAGCGCGGTCAGCTCGCTGAGCATGGTCGCCAGGTTGATCTGCTTGAGGGTCAGGCCGTGGTAGGTGTCGACGAAGGCCTGCAGGTCCATCACCAGGCCTTCCTCGTCGGTGGCGTGCTCTCCGGCCCAGTCGAGCATGACGTCGGCCACCGCTTGCGGATCTCGCTGCACCAGCCCCACCAGCAGGCGAATGAGCTCGTCGCGTCGCGCGGCGCTCAGGCGCCCCACCATGCCGAAGTCGATGAAGGCGATGCGGTTGTCCGGCAGGTAGAAGACGTTGCCGGCGTGCGGGTCGGCGTGGAAGAGGCCGTCGGTGACGATCATCTTGAGCACGGCGTGGGCGCCCCGCCTGGCCAGCAGCTTGCGGTCCAGCCCGGC
>NZ_DCXA01000309.1:19695-21220 GCF_002328915.1 Aquabacterium sp. UBA2148 | reverse complement strand
GGCGTCCACCAGGTCGAGCCGACGCCCGCTGATGCCTTCGACACGGTCTTGCACGCACACGCGCTCACACGTCCATCGCCAATGGATGCGGGGGATGACGATGTCGGGCGCATCGCGAAAGTTGGCGGCGATGCGGTCCGACTGACGGCCCTCGTTGGCCAGGTCGAGCTCGCGATGCAGCGAGCGGGCGAACTGGCGCACCATCTCGCGCGGCTGGAAGGCGCGCAGCTCGGGGTGATCGGCCTCCAGCGAGGTGGCCAGCCTGGCCAGCCAGCGCAGGTCGGCTTCGACCTTGGGCTTGATGCCGGGGCGGCGAACCTTGACGATGACCTCGGTGCCGTCATCAAGCCGGGCGGCGTGCACCTGGGCGATGGAGCCGGCGGCCAGCGGCTCGGGCTCGAAGCGCGTGAACACCGCATCAGGCGGCGCACCCAGGTCTTCGGTGAGCTGGGCCAGCACATCGGGCCAGTGGCTGGGCGGGGTGTTGTCCTGCAGCTGGCCGAACTGCTCGATCCACTCGGGCTCGAACTGGTCCACGCGCGTGGACAAGATCTGGCCGAGCTTGACGAAGGTGGTGCCGAGCTCTTCGAGCGCGCGCCGCACGCGCTGGGGCGGCGGCATGTGGGCGTAGGCCTGGGCGTCGTCCCAGTGCAGGGCGTGGCCGGCTTTTTCCAGCAGGTCGGCCATGCCCATGCGACGCACCACGTCGCCAAAGCCGTGGCGGATCAGCACGGAGGCGATCTCCTGCAGGCGGCCGAGGTCTCGAACGGATGTCAGGGCCTCCAGCAACATCGCACTCCTCGGTGGGCGGGTTCTCGGGTCTTGGCGGGGCAGGGGTTCATCGTAGACGAAGCCGATCGGGCCAGGCCGCTGCGAGGGCGCGAGCCGTGCGTGGATCCGCCGACGGTTGTGGTCAGATTGATCTGGATCAGGCCTGCCGCCACCATCTGAAAAATGGCGTGGTTTTCCAGCGGTTCGCTGACATTTGCTGACAAGGTGCCCACTTTCAGGGGGGGCGGTTTGCGTGGCGTCCTTCGTATAGTTGTTGACGCAAACCACGGTTGCGTCAGCGGTTCACGCCCGGAACGCAACCGGGTGCCAAAAGAGGGTGGAGAGAAAAAATCGAGGGACGCAGATCCCGTTCAGGCAAGGTCGATCAGCGCGAGCTGGTCGGCCTTTTTTTTCGCCTGTGCGGTCGATCTGGTCCCAGGCCATCGGGCGGGCTCAACGCCAGCTGGCGCTGCGCTTTTCCAGGAAGGCGTTGACGCCTTCGCGCTGGTTGGCCCCATCGAACAGGCGCATGAAGGCTTCGCGCTCGGCAGCGAGGGCTGCGCCACGCGGCACGCCGGCGCGGGCCTGGTGCACCAGCGCCTTGCACGCGCGCACGCTGTCCGGGCTTTGCTTGCCCACGCGCTGGGCGATGGCCTGGGCCTTGGCCAGGGCCTCGCCCTGCTCCACCACCTCTTCCACCAGGCCGATGCGCAGGGCCGTGGCGGCGTCCACGCGCTCGCCCGTCAGGATCATG
>NZ_DCXA01000309.1:15961-19627 GCF_002328915.1 Aquabacterium sp. UBA2148 | reverse complement strand
ATGCGCTTGGCCCAGCCTTCGCCGACCAGCCAGGGCAGGGTCTGCGTGCCGGTGCCGCCGGGCAGCAGGCCCACGGTGGCTTCGGGCAGGGCCATCTGCGCATGCGATTCGGCGATGCGGATGTCGCAAGCCAGTGCGCACTCCAGGCCACCGCCCATCGCGAAGCCGTTGATGGCGGCGACGGTGACCAGGTGGGTGTCGGCCAGGGCTTCGAAAGCCAGGCCGAAGGCCGAGATCATGTCGAGTGCCACCGCCTTGTCGCCGCTGGCGAAGGTGTTGAGGTCGGCGCCCGCGCTGAAGAACTTGGGGCCCGAGCCGGTGATCACCAGGGCGCGCACGGCGGGGTTGGCTTCCAGCTCTTGCACCGTGTCACGCAGCTTGAGCAGGCCTTCGCGGCTGAAAGCGTTGGCGGGCGGGCGGTTGAGGGTGACGGTGGCCACGCCGCCGTCGATGTTGAGTTCGATCATGTCGAGGTCCTTGGGCGATGAATGCGGTGGTGCCCGTGCCGTGTGCGGGGCCAGGCGGTGCCGTGATCTTGCCGCATCCGGCGCATCTGTTGCATCCGGTGCGGCTGGCGCGCCCCTCAGAGCTGTCGCGCGATCACGATCTTCTGGATCTGGCTGGTGCCTTCGTAGATCTGCGTGATGCGGGCGTCGCGGTAGTGGCGCTCGACGGCGTAGTCCTGCAGGTAGCCATAGCCGCCGTGCACCTGGATGGCTTGGGAGCACACCCACTCGGCGGTCTCGGAAGCCATCAGCTTGGCCTGCGAGGCCTCCGAGATGCAGGGCACACCGGCCATGCGCAGGCGCGCGGCGTGGTGCACCATCAGCCGCGCCGCGTTCAAGCGCGTGTGCATGTCGGCCAGCAGCTGCGAGATGGCCTGGTGCTCCGCGATCGGCTTGCCGAACTGCGTGCGCTCGCGCGCGTAAGCCCGCGCCGCATCCAGCGCCGCGCGGGCGATGCCCACCGCCTGCGCCCCGATGCCGATGCGCCCGCCTTCGAGGTTGGACAGCGCGATCTTCAGGCCCTCGCCGCGCTGGCCCAGCATGTGGTCTGCCGGCACGCGCACACCTTGCAGTGAGATGGCGCAGGTGTCCGAGGCGCGGATGCCCATCTTGTGCTCTTCGCGCTCGACCACGAAGCCGGGCGTGGTGGTGGGCACGATGAAGGCCGACAGGCCCTTCTTGCCCAGCTCCGGGTCGGTCACCGCGAAGACGATGGCCATGCCGGCGCGGCGTCCGTTGGTGATGAACTGCTTGGCGCCGGTGAGGACCCAGTGGTCGCCATCCAGCACGGCACGCGTGCGCAGCGCATCGGCCTCGGAGCCGGCTTGCGGCTCGGTCAGGCAGAAGGCGCCGATGACCTCGCCCGAGGCCAGCCGGGGCAGCCACTGCGCCTGCTGCGCCGCCGTGCCGAAGCGCAGGATCGGCACGCAGCCCACCGAGTTGTGCACGCTCATCAGCGTCGAGCACGCGGCGCAACCGGCGGCGATTTCTTCGATGGCCAGGGCGTAGGCCAGGTCGTCGGTCTTGCTGCCGCCTTGTTCTTCGGGCACCAGCATGCCCAGCAGGCCGAGCTCGCCCATCTGGCGCACGACCTCGTCGGGCAAGGCGGCGTCGCGGTCCCATTGCGCGGCATGGGGGGCCAGCACCGACTGCGCGAAATCGCGGGCGGCGTCGCGCACCAGGCGCTGGTCTTCGGTGAGCAGGGTGTCGTGGCTCATGCGGGGTTCATTCAAAGCAGTTCGATGGCCATGGCCGTGGCCTCGCCACCGCCGATGCACAGGGCGGCCACGCCGCGTTGCAAGCCGCGCTGTTGCAGGGCGTGGATGAGGGTGACGAGGATGCGCGCGCCGGTGGCGCCGATGGGGTGGCCCATGGCGCAGGCGCCGCCGCGCACGTTGACCTTGTCGGGGCTGAGTTTCAGCTCGCGCATGGCGATCAGCGTGACCACGGCAAAGGCTTCGTTGATCTCGTAGAGGTCGACGTCTTCGTCCGTCCAGCCGGTGAGGTCGAACAGGCGCCGGATGGCGCCCACGGGCGCGGTGGTGAAGCGCCCGGGGGGGCCGGCGTGGGTGCTGTGTCCAACGATGCGCGCGATCGGCCGCCAGTCGCGCGAGCGCGCGGTGCTGTCGCGGGTGAGCACCAGGGCCGCTGCACCGTCCGAGATCGAGGCCGAGCTGGCCGCCGTCACCGTGCCATCGGCCCCGAAGGCGGGCTTGAGCGTGGCGATCTTCTCGGGCTTGCACTGGCCGGGGGTTTCGTCGACGGCGAGGGTGCGCTCCACCCCTTTGACCTTCATCGTGACGGGCGCGATCTCGCTCGCGAACAGGCCTTCGGCCACCGCCGCCTGCGCGCGCTGCACCGAGGCCAGGGCGTAGGCATCCTGTTCGGCGCGTGTGAAGCCCAGCTCCTTGGCCGTGGCCTCGGCGTGCACGCCCATCAACTGGCCGTCGTAGGCGTCCTGCAGGCCATCGAAGAACATGTGGTCGACCATCTGGCCGTGACCCAGGCGCTGGCCGCCGCGCGCCGAGGGCAGCAGGTAGGGCGCATGCGTCATCGACTCCATGCCGCCTGCCACCACCACGCCCACCGTGCCGGCGAGCAGCTGGTCGTGGCCCAGCATCACGGTCTTCATGCCCGAGCCGCACATCTTGGTCAGCGTCGTGGCGGGCACGCTGTCGGGCAGGCCGGCGGCCAGCAGGGCCTGGCGCGCGGGGGCCTGGCCGACGCCGGCCATCAGGCAGCAGCCCATCAGCACCTCGTCGACCTCGCTGGCGTGCACGTGGGTGTCCAGCATCGCCGCGCGGATGGCGGCGGCGCCCAGCATGGGTGCCGACAGGCCCTGGAACTGGCCCTGGAAACTGCCGATCGCGGTGCGCCGCGCGGCCAGGATGACAACGGGATCGAGCATTCTCAACTCCTCAGCGATGTGGGGGGGCGCTTGGTGGCGCCTCACTTCGGGGCCATGCGGATGGCGCCGTCGAGGCGGATCACCTCGCCGTTGAGGTAATCGTTGCCCACGATGTGTCCCACCAGCGAAGCGTACTCCGCCGGGCGGCCCAGGCGGGCCGGGTGGGGCACGCTGCGGCCCAGGCTGTCCTGCACCTCTTGCGGCAGGCCCAGCAGCATCGGCGTCTCGAAGATGCCAGGCGCGATGGTCAGCACGCGCACGCGGTCACGCGCCAGGTCGCGCGCGGCGGGCAGGGTCATGGCCACCACGCCGCCCTTGGAGGCCGCGTAGGCCGCCTGACCGATCTGTCCGTCGAAGGCCGCCACCGAGGCCGTGTTGACGATGACGCCTTGCGAGGCGTGCGGGTCGGTGTCGCCACCGGGTGCGCCCGAAGCGATCATCGCCGGCGCCGCCAGCCGCATCATGTTGAAGGTGCCAATCAGGTTGACCTCGATGGTGCGGCGAAAGCTCTCGAGCCGGTGCGGGCCGTTCTTGCCCACGATCTTTTCAGCCGGGCCGATGCCGGCGGCGTTGACCAGCACGTCCAGGCGCCCGAAGCGTTGCATGGCGGTGTCCACAGCCGCCTGGCCAGCGGCTTCGTCGGTCACGTTGGTGGCCACGAAGGCCACGCGGTCGGCGGCATCGGGGGGGATGGCGCCGTCGCGCGGCGGGGCCAGGTCGGCGATGACGACGCGGGCGCCGGCGGCCAGGGCC
>NZ_DCXA01000309.1:12445-15887 GCF_002328915.1 Aquabacterium sp. UBA2148 | reverse complement strand
GTGCGGGCGCCGGCGGCCAGGGCCATCTGCACGGTGGCCGCGCCCAGGCCGGAGCTGCCGCCGGTGACCAGGAACACGCTGTCCTTCGTTTGCATGCTTGTCTTCCTCTTTTGGGTTGTCTTTTGGGTTGGGGGTACAGGGTCTGAAGCATCTTGCACCAGGGTGCGAGCCTTGCCCAGCGGGGTGGGCGGTTGGCTCGTGAGGTGTGACACCACCCCCACGCGTGAGCGTTCTGACGCGAGACATGCCCTGCGTCAGGGTGAACCCTGCTTGGGCCGTGGTCTGATGGCGGCTGATGTCTTTCGTCCAACAGGTGCCGTGATGCGAACCCTTGCCGACCCCTCCATGGCGTCCTCAGCCGCTGCCGCTGCCGCTGCCTCTGCTTCTGCCTTGGTCTCGTCGACCGCGCAGTCGGCTTTGTCGTCTCCCGGCCGCCGTCGGGCGCTGGCGTGGTCCGTGTCCACCTGCATCGCCTTGCTGTGCAGCGCCGGCCTGGCGCCTGCCCATGCCCAGGCTCGCACCTGGCAGACCGAATCCGTGCGTCAGCAAGCCAAGGCCTTGCTGCAACGCTGGCAGGGTGGTGAGCTCAACAAGCTCGACGACGACGCCCTGCTGACCCTGTTCCGCGAGTTGCCCACCGAGGTGCTGGTCACGGCCATGCAGCAGGGCGCCGGTCAGCACGAAGGCTTCGAGATCCGCATGCAGCGCCAGGAGCGCATCGCCGGCGATTGGCAAGACAAGCCCTTCATCAACCACATCCGCCTGCGCCGTCAGCCGCAGCAGGTCTACATGGCGTGGTTGTCAGGCGGGCCGAAAGCCGGACAGGAAATCCTCTTTGACGCCCGCCAGCGCACCGACGCCATGTACGGGCACCTGGGCGGTGTGCTGGGCTTCGTGTCCAAATGGATCGCGCTGGACGGCAGCATCCCCAAGCAGAACTCCAACCACACGGTGCTCAACCTCGGGCCCGACTTCGTGGCCGAGGTGCTGGGTCGAGAGGTCGGCCGCCAGAACGCGGCGGGCCGCAGCACGCGCGCCGACCAGGTCGAGGTGCTGAAGGTGGCGGGTCAGCGCACCGTGGCGCTGACCTGGGCCCCGGGTGCGGCCGACCCGGCCGCTTATGCCGCGCGCACCCGCGTGTGCCTGAACCTCAAGCAGCCCTGGGCCTTGCAGATCGAATCGTGGGCGGCGTCGGGCGAGATCCGCGAGCGCATCCTCTATGAGCGTGTCGAGCCCAAGGCCTTCACCGACCTGGACTTCGACCCCAAGAACCCGGCCTACCGCTTCTGAGCCCAGGCCGGGGCCTCGTTCAGAACCCCAGGCTTTGCCCTGCGCCCATCAGGGTCGCCGCGCCCAGCAGCGCGAAGATGCCCGCCGCGATGCCGTGCACCAGCCGCATCGGGATGCGCCCGGCCAGCTTGTCGCCCGCGTACACCGCCGGCACGTTGGCGATCAGCATGCCCAGGGTCGAGCCGACCACCACCCACGTCGCGTCGGCGTAGCGCGCGGCCATGGCCACGGTGGCGATCTGGGTCTTGTCGCCCATCTCGGCGATGAAGAAGGTCACCAGCGTCGCGCCGAACACGCCGAAGCGCTGAGCCACCTGGGCCTCGTCGTCCTCGATCTCGTCGGGGATCAGCGTCCACACGGCCATGGCGATGAAGGACAGCCCCAGGCCCCAGCGCAGCACCTCGGGCGACAGCGCGGTCGTGATCCAGGCGCCCAGTGCGCCGGCCAGGGCGTGGTTGAGCACGGTCGCCACGAAGATGCCGGCGACGATGGGCAGGGGCTTTTTGAAGCGGGCGGCCAGCAGGAAGGCCAGCAGCTGGGTCTTGTCACCGATTTCGGCGAGCGCGACGACGCCGGTCGAGATGGCGAGGGGTCCGGTGAGGGATTCGAGGAACGACATGTGGGGGAACCCAGGCCGGGACGAAGACACATGACCACGGCGCACCCCCCGGCCAGGACGGGTGCAACGTGGTCAAAGGTCTTGCCAGGCCATCGGGCTGGGCCCGAGGGCTGCTGACGCCATGGTCTGCGGACCAAGTGTGTTGACGCCAGCCAGGTGTCCGTGCGCACGGTGTGGTGCCCGAGCGGTGCGGCGAAGAGCGGCTACTCCCCGATGACAGTGCGCAGTGTACCCTTTGCGCCATGCCCCATGACGTCAGCCTGATCTCCACCATCGCCATTGGCTTCGGTCTCGCCCTGGTGTTTGGTTTTGCCGCCGCGCGCCTGCGCATGCCGCCGCTGGTGGGCTACCTGCTGGCGGGCATCGTCATCGGGCCGGGCACGCCGGGCTTTGTCGCCGACATGGCCCTGGCCAGCCAGCTCGCCGAGATCGGCGTCATGCTGCTGATGTTCGGTGTCGGCCTGCACTTTTCGGTGGCCGACTTGCTGGCCGTGCGGCGCATCGCCATCCCGGGTGCCATCGTTCAGATCGCGGTGGCCGTGGGCATGGGTTTTGGTCTGGCTGCGAGCTGGGGGTGGTCGGTGGGTGGCTCGCTGGTGTTCGGGCTGTGCCTGTCGGTGGCCAGCACGGTGGTGCTGCTCAAGGCGCTCGAAGCGCGTGGCCTGCTGGAGACGGCCAACGGTCGCATCGCCGTGGGCTGGCTGGTGGTCGAAGACCTGGTGCTGGTGCTGGTGCTCGTGCTGCTGCCCGTGTTCGCCGGCTTGCTTGCGGCCAGCCAGGGCGGCACCGATGCCCAGACGCCGCAAGACATCGTCATCACCGTGGGCTGGACGCTGGCCAAGGTGCTGGCCTTCGTGGCCACCATGCTGATCATCGGGCGGCGCGTGTTCCCGCGCATGCTGTGGTGGGTGGCGTCCACGGGCTCGCGCGAGCTGTTCACGCTGTGCGTGGTGGCCGCAGCCGTGGGCGTGGCCTTTGGCGCGGCCAAGCTGTTCGACGTGTCGTTCGCGCTGGGCGCCTTCTTCGCCGGCATGATGATGCGCGAGTCCGAGTTCGCCCACCGCGCGGCCGACGAGTCGCTGCCCCTGCGCGATGCTTTTGCGGTGCTGTTTTTTGTCTCGGTGGGCATGCTGTTCGACCCGAGCGTGTTGTGGCAGTCACCGGGCAAGCTGGCCGCCACGGTGGCCGTCATCGTGCTGGGCAAGACCCTGGCGGCGGTGGCCCTGGTGCTGCTGTTTCGCTACCCGCTGAGCACGGCGCTGACGGTGGGCCTGAGCCTGGCCCAGATCGGCGAGTTCTCGTTCATCCTGGCAGGCTTGGGGTCGAGCCTGGGGCTGTTGCCCAAGGAAGGCCAGGACCTGGTGCTGGTGGCTGCACTGCTGTCGATCGCCGCCAATTCGGCGCTGTTCGGCGCCAGCGTGCCGCTGACCGAGTGGCTGCAATCTCGCTCGGCCCTGGCGCGCCGACTGGCCTTGCGTGACGACCCCCTGGCCCAGTTGCCCCGACACGTCGACATGTCGCGTGTGCGGGACC
>NZ_DCXA01000309.1:10481-12390 GCF_002328915.1 Aquabacterium sp. UBA2148 | reverse complement strand
ATGTCGCGTGTGCGGGACCTGGTGGTGCTGGTGGGCCATGACGGGGTCGGGCGCCAAGTGGCACAGCGCTTGCGCGAGCAAGGCTTGTCCTACGTGGTGGCCGACGAAAGCCGTGAGGTGGTCGAGGCCCTGCGCGCCGAGCACATCCCGGCGGTGGCGGGCGACCTGATGGACCCGGCCACCCTGATCCAGGCGCACATTGCCAAAGCCGTGGCGCTGCTGATCAACCAGCCCGACAGCCTGCGCACGCGGACGATGGTGGACATCGCGCGCGAGCTCAACCCCGAGGTGCGCATCGTGGCGCTGGGTGGCAACGAAGAAGAAGCCCGCCTGCTCAAGCAGGAGCTGGGCATCGAGGTTTGCCTGCCCGACGACGCCCTGGCGCGCCAACTGGGCGACCAGCTGCTGGGGCAGCTCAGGCCCCGGTGAAAACAAAAACCCCGGCACGGGGCCGGGGTGTTTTGAGGTCGAGGGCTCGCCTCGGGCGTCAAGCCGCCTTGCGCTGAGCGGTGGCGCTGCCACCCGCCACGTGCGGCTTGCGGAAGGCCATCACGCCGTCTTCCAGCTTGCCATTGCGCAGCTGGTCCATGTCCAGCGCGTAGTTCTGATAAAGCTTCCAAGGTGCGCGGTCGGCGCCCTTGGGCAGGTGGGCCTCGGCGCGGGCCACGTAGCCCGAGGTCATGTCCAGCAGCGGCGCCGGCTTGACGTTGGGGTCCTTGCGCTCGGCCACGGCGATGCGCGTGCCCGTCTTGTCCATGTGCTTGATCAGGCGGCAGACGTACTCGGCGATCAGGTCGGCCTTGAGCGTCCACGAGGCGTTGGTGTAGCCCAGCGTGTTCGAGAAGTTGGGGATGTCGCTGAACATCAGGCCCTTGTACGAGATGTGCTGGTTCATCTCGATGGCCTTGCCGTCCACGCTCATCGTCATGCCGCCGAACAGGCGCAGGTTCAGGCCGGTGGCCGTCACGATGATGTCGGCTTCCAGGGTCTGGCCCGACTTCAGCTTGATGCCGTTGCCCACGAAGCGGTCGATGTGGTCGGTCACCACGTTGGCCTTGCCACGCTTGATGGCCTTGAACATGTCGCCATTGGGCACGGCGCACAGGCGTTGGTCCCAGGGGTTGTAGGGCGGCGTGAAGTGCTTCATGTCGAAGTTCGGCCCGACCTGCATCTTCACCTGCTTGAGCAGGAACTTGCGCACGGCGTTGGGGTACTTGCGCGAGAGCTTGAAGATCAGCTGCGTGATGAAGTTGTTGCGTGCGCGGCTGATGTTGTAGACCGTCATCTCGGGCAGGAACTTCAGCAGGAAGCGCACCATCGGGTCGAACTGCGGCACCGAGATCACGTAGCTGGGCGTGCGCTGCAGCATCGTCACCATCTTGGCCTTGTCGGTCATCGACGGGATCAGGGTGATGGCGGTGGCGCCCGAGCCGATCACGACCACGCGCTTGCCGCTGTAGTCGAGGTTTTCAGGCCAGAACTGCGGGTGGATGACCTGGCCCTTGAAGTCTTCGCGGCCCTTGAATTCGGGCGTGAAGCCTTCTTCGTAGTTGTAGTAGCCGGAGCACATCATCAGCCAGTTGCAGCTCAGCTGCACGGTCTCGCCCGACTTCTTCTGCACGGTCACCGTCCAGGTGGCGGTTTCGCTGCGCCAGTCGGCCGAGGTCACCTTGCTGCCAAAGCGGATGTGGCGCTGGATGTCGTTCTCGCTGGCCGTTTCCTGGATGTAGTGGCGGATGCGGTGGCCATCGGCAATCACCTGCTTTTCGGTCCAGGGCTTGAAGTTGTAGCCCAGGGTGTACATGTCCGAGTCGGAGCGGATGCCGGGGTAGCGGAACAGGTCCCAGGTGCCGCCGATGGTGTCGCGGCCTTCCAGGATGGCAAACGTCTTGCCGGGGCATTGGGTCTT
>NZ_DCXA01000309.1:0-10410 GCF_002328915.1 Aquabacterium sp. UBA2148 | reverse complement strand
CTTGCCGGGGCATTGGGTCTTGAGGTGGCGGGCAGCGCCGATGCCGGACAGGCCAGCGCCCACGATCAGGACGTCAAAGTGTTCAGCCATGTGGGGAGTCTCCGTTTGCGAGGTCAGGGGGCCGGCCGGCAGGTGCTTGATGAGAGGCAAGCGGGCCCCGGCTGCAATGTGATAACGAGTGTGTGCACTTTATATTTGAAAAGGACGATTGTCAAATTAGGGTTGGACCCTAGAACGGGGGCATTCCGTGGGGTCTGCACGGGGCACGGGCCCCTGTTCGCGGGGCAGCGGCACAATGCACCAGCCCATTTTCGCCACCACTTCATCCACGCCCCGATCGGGCCTTTGCTGATGTCCGTGACCTCCACCCCGACTCTCCGTGCAGCCATCATCGACCTGGACGGCACCATGGTCGATACCCTCGGCGACTTCCACGTCGTGCTCCAGCACACCCTGGCCGACATGGGCTGTCACCCCATCGAGCTGGCCCGTGTGGACCGCGAGTTCCTCTCGCTGACCGTGGGCAAGGGCACCGACGACCTGTTGCGCCGCAGCCTGGCCCATGCCTGGGGCCTGCCCGATGATTCGCCCGAGGCAGTCCAAGCCGTGCCCGAAGCCTGGCAGCACTACCAGCGCCATTACGACCGCCTCAACGGCCAGCATGCCGATGTCTTCCCCGGTGTGCCCGAAGGGCTGAATCAACTGCGCGAGCTCGGCGTGCCCCTGGCCTGCCTGACCAACAAGCCCACCGCCTTCGCCGAGCAGCTGCTCAAGCTCAAAGGCCTGCGCGGCCACTTCCGGCACGTGTTCGGCGGTGATGCCTTTGCGCGCAAGAAGCCCGACCCGCTGCCCCTGCTCAAAACCTGCGAGGCCCTGGGAAGTGAACCCGCTGCCACGCTGATGGTGGGCGACTCCAGCAACGACGCGCAGGCCGCCCGCGCCGCCGGCTGCCCGGTGCTGCTGGTGACCCATGGCTACAACCACGGCCACCCGATCACCGAGGTGCCGGCGCTGGCGCACGTGAACCGACTGGATCAGGTCGACTGGGCGAAGTTGTTCGCGGGCTGACTGCGCGCGGTTGATCCACCCAGCCCACCCACCAACGCAAACGGGGCCCGAAGGCCCCGTTGTCACGTCAGCTTGCCCAGGAAGGGCGACGGCCGATCAGAGCAGCGCTTCCAGCACCGGCTGAGCGCGGTGGTCGAGCAGCGCGTCTTTCAGGTCTTGCGTGGTCGGGTTGGTGCCCAGCCAAACGCGCAGGATGGCGGGGAAGAAGTTCGCGTCGGCGATCGGCAGGCCGGCGGGCTGGCCGTTGACGTAGAACACCGTGCCACGCTTGGGCACGTACTCCACCGACAGGGTGTCGTTGGCGTTCAGGCGACGGATGCGCGAGAACTGTTCGCCCATGATGCGGATGGACGGGATCAGGCTGAAGAACTCCTGGCGCGGGCTGTTGGCCTCGATGCCGCGGGTGATGACCTTGCCGATTTCGTCCACGCGCATGCCTTGCAGCATCACGAAGCGCAGCTCCTTGGGGCCGTTGGTCGAGAACACGACCTCGGCCTTGTTGGTCTTCTGGGGCACGTACAGGCCCACTGTGTAGAGCTTGGCCACCGCGCGGTAGGACACGCCCGTGCCGTTGAGCGTCAGGGGCACGCCTTCCACCTTGACGGTGGGTTGGTAGTGCACGCCCACCGTGTTGGCGGCTTGGGCCCAAACACTGCTCACGCTCGTCAGACCCATGGCGAGCCCTGCGGCCAGACCGCAGAGGAGGCGAGCGCCGGCGGGCGCCGGAGATGCCAGGTTCAGCTTCATGGTGTGTCTCTCTCGTCGTTGGATGGATCCGGAGATCCGTAATGAATTGTTACCCGTGCGGCGCGTCACACAACCTTCGTTTTCCCTGGTCCCTAGGGATGTCCCGCCGGTCGAATGAGGGGGAATGGCCGCCTGCCGATGCCGACCTGGCGCGCGACCGACCCCCTGCTACACTGGATTCATGTTCGTCTCACGCAAACAGACCAAAGGTCCGCATGACCGGGGGGCATGGCCCTGGCGATGCTGATGCCTGCCTGAAGGTTTTTTGTGGGTGAGCGGCGCGATGATAGGTGCCCGCCCCCACCGCCAAAGGTCTCACCTGGCGAAATGGGTAAGCGCTGGTAAACGCAGCCGGCGCGAGGTGCCCAGATCACCAAAAAGGGTGAGGGACAGAGACGACACATCACCGTGGCACCGGGCCGGCGAGCCCATTTTGTGCCCTGGGGCTCGGAGGCCCACCACCATGATCACCCGTTCCGAATTCGACGCATTGGCCGCTGAGGGCCACAACCGCATCCCCCTGGTCGCCCAGGCCCTGGCCGACCTCGACACCCCGCTGTCGCTCTACCTCAAGCTCACGCAGGGCAAGCCTTTGAGCTTCCTGCTCGAGTCGGTGGTGGGTGGCGAGCGCTTCGGGCGCTACTCCTTCGTGGGGCTGCCGGCCCGCACGCTGGTTCGCGCCACCGGCCGGCACATCGAGGTCGTCACCGACGGCGCCGTGGTCGAAACGCATGAAGCCAACCCGCTGGACTTCATCGAGGCCTATCAAGGGCGCTTCAAGGCCGCCGTTCCCCAGGGCCTGCCGCGCTTTTGCGGTGGCCTGGCCGGCTACTTCGGCTACGACACGGTGCGCCACATCGAGCCGCGCCTGGCCAAAACGCACAAACCCGGTGGCATCGGCACGCCCGACATCCTGCTGCTGCAGTGCGAAGAGCTCGCTGTCATCGACAACCTGGCCGACCGCCTGTTCCTCATCGTCTACGCTGACCCGGCCCAGCCTGGCGCCTACGACCGCGCGGTCGATCGCTTGGGCGAGTTGCAGTCTCGCCTGAACGCCGTCGTGCCCGTGCCGCCCGTGGCACCGACCGAATCCCATCCTGTGGAGCGGCATTTCGCCAAGGCAGATTTCGAGGCGGCAGTGCTGCGCTGCAAGGAATACATCGCCGCGGGCGACTGCATGCAGGTCGTCATCGGCCAGCGCCTGCAAAAGCGCTTCACCGCCTCGCCGCTGACGCTCTACCGCGCGCTGCGCTCGCTCAACCCGAGCCCCTACATGTACTACTACGACATGGGTGACCACCATGTCGTGGGCTCGAGCCCCGAGATCCTGGTGCGCCAGGAGAAGAACACCGAGGGCGGCGAAACGGTGACCATCCGCCCGATCGCCGGCACGCGCCCGCGCGGCGCCACGCCCGAGGCCGACGCCGCCAACGAGCGCGAGCTGCTGGCCGACCCGAAGGAGCGCGCCGAGCACGTCATGCTGATCGACCTGGCGCGCAACGACATCGGCCGCATCGCCAAGACGGGTTCGGTGAAGGTGACCGAGGCCTTCGGCATCGAGCGCTACTCGCACGTCATGCACATCGTCAGCAACGTCGAGGGCGCGCTCAAAGACGGCATGAGCGGCCTGGACGTGCTGCGCGCCAGCTTCCCGGCGGGCACGCTCAGCGGTGCGCCCAAGATCCGCGCCATGGAGATCATCGATGAGCTGGAACCCGTGCAGCGCGGTGTCTACGGCGGTGCCGTCGGCTACCTGAGCTTCGCGGGCGACATGGACGTGGCCATCGCCATCCGCACCGGCGTCATCAAGGACCAGGTGCTGTACGTGCAGGCCGGCGCCGGCGTGGTGGCCGATTCGGTGCCCGAGCTCGAATGGAAAGAGACCGAGGCCAAGGCCCGCGCCGTGGTGCGTGCGGCCGAGATGGTCGAACAAGGCCTTTGATTCGCCCTCATCCGGGGAGCGGACATGTCTGATGTCCGGATCCTCGGATCAGGGGGGTGGATTCCGGCATTGTTCAACACCTCAGGCGGGATTCCACCCATGCCCCGGGATGGGGCGATGACCGATTCTGGAAGACCAAGACAGCCTGCTTTGCGCAGGCCTTCCAGACCGTGCTGTACCCCTTTGTTTTTTTCATCGCCGTGATGCTGGTCACCGGCAGCGCCCTGCTGCTGGTCTGGCGCAAGGATCGTTCGCTGATCTTCGCGGCGCTGTTGGGGTTTGCGCACCTCGTCTACTGCTTCAACCCGGTGGCCTACTGGGCTTGGGGGCAGCCTCAGCCGGCCTTGCACATGCTCGGTGCCCTCGGGTTGATCGGCGTGGCCGCCGGTTCGCTGACCTTGTTGGTCGCGGGGTTGGCGCACCTCTCGCGCAAGCGCTGGCCGCGTCACGCGGCACCGGCGCTGTTCTTCGGTCAGTCGGCGCTGTACGGCGGCCTGCTGCTGGTCGACATCCAACTGGCGCAAGCCGGCGTGGCAGCGCTCAACACCCTGGTCGGCCTGGTGGTTTGCCGCTGGTTGTGGGGTGGTGGCTTGAGCCAGCGCACCGTGGGCATCGTGCTGGTGTTGCTGGGCCTGAACCACTTCAGCTTCGTGTTCGGCGGGGAGGCGGCCGCTCCCGTTCAATCCACCGTCGCGGCGGTGTTGCGCCTGACGCTTTGCCTGGCGCTGCTGTACGCGGCCATGGTGCGTTCGGCGGCGCGCGCCAACCGGCTCAAAGACCGGTTTTTTGCCTTGACCGAGCGCTCGCACCAGGGCGTGGCCGTGGTGCGCCGGGGCATGGTCACCTACGCCAACCCGGCGTTTCGGCGCATTTTCGGCATGGACGCGGTGGCCGAGGTGCCCGAGATCTTCTCGCCCGAGTGGGTGGCGCGCACCGTGCCGGCCACCGATCGCGAAGCCGCCACCGACATGGCCACGCAGGTCATCCGTGGACAGATGGAGCAGGCCGAGTGGGGCGGCGAGCGCCTCTCGCTCGACGGCCGCCGACTGCACCTGCGCTACAAGGCCTGGCAGGTCGATTGGGATGGTCAGAAGGCGCTGCAGGTCGTGGTCTCGGACGAGACCGCCCAGCAGGCCGCCGCCCAGGCCCTGCAATGGCGCTCGCGCCACGACGAACTCACCGGTCTGCCCAACCGGGCTGCGCTGCTGCGCCGCCTGGGCACCTGCTTCGAGGACTGGGACCATGACGGCTTCGTGCTGCTGTTGCTCGACGTCGATCGCTTCAAGTTTTTCAACGAGGCCCATGGTCACCGGGTGGGCGACGAGGTGCTGATCGGCGTGGCCCACCTGCTTCGCGACCAGTTGCAGGACCGCGCCGAGGTCATGCGACTGGGCGAGGACGAGTTCGCCCTGCTGGCGCCGGCCCAGGGCGATCCGGCGCGCGTGTCCACCGACCTGGCCCACACCATTCGCCGCCTGCTCAGCGAGCCGCTGACCGTGCGCGAGCACCGCTTCTACATCGACGTGTCGATGGGCGTGGCCACGCACCCTTCTTCGGCGCAGGGGCCCGAGCAACTGCTGCAGGCTGCCCACGCCGCCATGCACGAGGCCAAGCGCCTGCCAGGCACCTCGGTGCAGTTCGCCGCCGACCAGATCAAGCAAGGCATGGCCGCTTTCTTCAACGCCGAACAAGCCCTGCGAGCGGCCTTGCAGAACCACGAGTTCACGCTGGTCTACCAGCCCAAGGTGTGCGCGCAGCGGGGCGAGCTCATCGGTTTCGAAGCCCTGGTGCGTTGGGACCGACCGGGCATCGGCCGCGTCAGCCCGCTGGACTTCATCCCTGCGGCCGAGCGCACCGGCCTGATCGTGCCTTTGGGTGCGCAGATTTTGAGCGAGGCCTGCAGACAGCTCGCGGCTTGGCGCCAGGCGGGCCTGCGCATCGTGCCGGTGGCGGTCAACGTGTCGCCGCTGCAGTTGCTGGATGCCAACTTCCCTGCGCAGGTCATGCAGACGCTCAGGCAACACAGCCTGCCGCCGCGCGCCTTGACCCTGGAGATCACCGAGACGGCCGCCGTCACGCACATGGACCAGGCCATGGCCCACATCAAGCTGTTGCGCGAGCAGGGCGTGGAGGTGGCGCTCGATGACTTCGGCACCGGCTTTTCGTCGCTGAACATGCTGCGCAGCCTGCCGCTGCAGACGGTCAAGATCGACCGATCGCTGATCGACCCGATGCCCAACACCGAGGCCGTGGCCGTGGTCAAGGCCATCTGCGACCTGGCCTCGGTGCTCGATCTCGACGTGGTGGCCGAAGGCGTGGAGACCCCCGAGCACGCCCGTGCCGCTCGCGAGGCGGGTTGTCACGCCTTGCAGGGCTACTTGTACGCCCGCCCGCTCAGCGTCGACGAAGCCACGGGTTGGCTGGCTCGCGCCACCCTGGTCAGCCAGGTCGAGCCTGAATCAGGCTTTCACACGACGGTGGTCTGACCAACGCCGCAGCGCAGCCTGGGCCGGGGCTTCGAGCCAGCGGTAGGTCAGCGCTGCCAGGCCGAAGGTCGCCACCAGGTAAGCCAGCAGCCACCAAGGCGAGTGCAGGGGCAGGTTGGCGGGGTTGGCGCCGCTCAGGTTGGCCACCAGCAGCTGCAGCGGAAAGTGCAGCAGGTAGCTGGCGTAGGTGGTGTGGCCCAGCGTGGTCAGGCCGCGCGAGATGCGTTCGGAGCGGGGCTGCACCAGTGCCAACAAGGCCAGCATCGCCACGGGCGTCAGCAGGGCGACGTAGAACATCGGGCGCAGCATGCCCATGAACGCCAGGCCCGTGCCCAGTGCCAGCGCCACGGCCATGCCGGTTTGGGCCAAGCCCCGCAACGCCAGGGTGGTGCCTTGCAGCCACCGCCAAGCCGCGTGCGTGAGCCCGCCCAGGTAGAAAAAGAACAGGCACAGCACCAGCGGGTGTGGCGTCAGCTTGAGCGCGTAGATGGCGCCCGTGACCGCGATGACCGCGCCGATCTGCCAGGGCCGCACCCAGCCCAGTCGGCTGAGCGCGAAGAACACGCCATAAGCCAGCACCTCGATGGAAATGCTCCAGATGGGTCCGTTGAACGACCACTCGCTGCGCCCAGCCCAGTCGCTGGCCAGGAACAGCTGCAGCACGAAGTGCTCGGCGTCGTTGTGGGTGTAGACGTAGTCTTGCCCGGTTTGGGCTCGGTACCAGGCGATCAGCGGCAGCATGGCCAGCAAGGTGACCAGGTGCAGCGGGTACAGGCGCGAAAACCGCAGCCAGGCGAAGCGGCCTGCGGCCACCTTGCCATCGGCCACCGCCTGCCCGTACTTCCAGAAGAAGATGAAGCCCGATAGCGCCCAGAAGGCCTGCACGCCCAGCCAGCCGTGGCCGTAAAAAGGCGCCAGCCAGCCCGCCAGGGGCTGCACGGCGTGGTCGTGCGTCATGTCGGCCGTGACCGGCCCCACCACGTAGAAGTGCTGGTAGTGCCACAGCAGCACCGACAGGGCGCAGACGAAGCGCATCAGCTCCAGGCCCAGCAGGGTGGCCGGGGCGCCGGGTGGCGCGGCGGGGCGAGTGGCAGGGCGAGCAGCGAGGGCGCGTGGTGCAGGCATAGAGCGCCGATCATGCAGCAAGCTCGTGGCCTGACCCCGTCGCCTTGGGCAGTCATCCAAGGGGGGCCGTCACCGAGGTTCGCTCACCTTGGTGACGGTGGCCCTGGGCTTTTTCGCCTCAAACGAGGTGGGCTGCTTCCTGAGACTTTGGAGCCTTTTGGGCTTTTTGAGCGCCTTGACGGCGTGCTCGCTGCCAACCCAACAGCCCCAGGCCAACCGCCGCCAGGGCGAAGCTGCCGGGCTCGGGAACCGAGCTGACCAGGGTGGGGTCGAAGCTGGTGGTCATGTAGGTGTCGGTCACCATAGAGGCGGAGACTCCCACCACAATTGGCTGAGCACTCCTGTTCTCGAGGCGAGCGACGACCACATAGGAGCTCGGTTCGTCATCGTTCAAGGTGATGTTCCCCTCGTGACTCGTGGTGACATGTCCTTCGTGATCGACGCTGTAAGAGTCAACGAAAAATAAAGTAGCCCCGGTGGAGCTGATGAGTGGAGACGTGCCGCCTGCAGCGGATAAGTACAGATTGAAAACCCCGCGGGTTTTGGCGTACGCGGTTGTCATCGTCTTGCCGAGGGCTTCAGAGAGGATCGAGTCAGTGACGAAGATGCTTGGGTCGTTTTGTTGGCTCAGCGTGACCACTGCAGTGACTTCCACTGCGGAGTTGGTGCCCAGAAAAATACTCTGATCGGAATATCCAAGGTGGGTGTCGTGAAACTCGAAGTGCATATCGTAGGGAAGCCCCACTGGGAGCGGGTTGGCAAGCCGATGCTTGAGCTCATCTGAGTCCTGAATGGACTCATGTAACGTGACCGCCCCCGGTTCGACATGGATTTGTGCTCGACTGTTGCCGGCGTCGAAGATGTTGCCTTGGGTCCCCAGCAGCGGGTTGGCATGGACGTAAAACCACTCACCCCAATCGCCGAACAATCCACCGCCGGACTGGTAACTCTGGACCGCGTGCCAGTAAAGATCGGAATCGGCTATCTCAGCGGGGGTGAGTGGTCTCGATGTGTCGATCAACGGTCGGGACTCGCCTGAAGCAAGGTTGATGGTCCTCGCCTTGACGTTGTTCAGCGAGATGGTGACGCCGAGCAGATCGGCCGCCAGGGTGGTGGAACTCACGGTCAGCGCGAGCACGCTGACGCCCAAGGATGCGATGAAACGCATGGTCTCTCCCTCGATTGATTGATGTGAAACGAACGCTATCGAACTCCTGGTGAAAACTCAACCGGGCTAGCCCACGGCCGTCGTGCGCCGCCACCACCTGCCCCCGCATTCGCGGGTGAGCTGCTGCGGTGATGGACCGGCGTGAAATGGCCGGGCTGCGCCGCCGTGGCCCGAGGTGGCTAGAATGTCCAGCATGCGTGTGTCCTCGTCTCCCTCAGCAGACCTGTGCCGTCGGCGTTGGCGTAAGCCTGCGAACTGACCGAACCATCGCGCCCTCGAAGGCGCCAGACGCCCCATCCGCCGCGACACTGGGCCCTCCAGTGATCAAAAGCGGGTTTCCGAGCGGGCCGGACAACGGGGGCTGCCCAGCGCCCCTCACGAACTCCACAGGAAAGAGCGCACATGCTGCTGATGATCGACAACTACGACAGCTTCACCTTCAACCTGGTGCAGTACTTCTGCGAACTGGGTGAAGAGGTCAAGGTGGTGCGCAACGACGAGGTCACCCTCGACGAGATCGCCGCCATGAAGCCCGACCGCCTGGTGCTTTCGCCCGGCCCCTGCTCACCCGCCGAAGCCGGTGTGTGCGTGCCCGCGCTGCAGCGCTTCACCGGCCAGCTGCCCATCCTGGGCGTGTGCCTGGGGCACCAGAGCATCGGTGCGGCCCTGGGCGGCAAGGTGATCCGCGCCCGCGAGCAGATGCATGGCAAGACCAGCGTCATCACCACCGATGAACAGGGCGTCTTCGCCGGCCTGCCCAGGCAGTTCACCGTGATCCGCTACCACTCGCTGGCCATCGAGCGCGCCACGCTGCCCGAGTGCCTGCACATCTCGGCCGAGACCGAAGACGGCGAGATCATGGGCGTGCGCCACAAGGGCTCGCTCACCGACCCCAACTTCGCACCCCTGGAAGGCGTGCAGTTCCACCCCGAGTCCATCCTGACCGAGCACGGCCACGCCATGCTGGCCAACTTCCTGAAGATGTGAGGCGCCAGCCATGAGCCAGATCACCGATCAGCAAGCCCTGCAGCGCGTCATCGAGCACCGCGAGATCTTCCACGACGAGATGCTGGGCCTGATGCGCCGCATCATGACCGGTGAGATGTCGCCCGTGGTCATGGCCGCGCTCATCACGGGCCTGCGCGTCAAGAAGGAAACCGTGGGCGAGATCACCGCCGCGGCCCAGGTCATGCGTGAGTTCGCCACGCCCGTGCAGGTCGATGACAAGCACCACATGGTCGACCTGTGCGGCACCGGTGGCGACGGCGCCCACACCTTCAACATCAGCACCACGGCCATGTTCGTGGCCGCTGCCGCCGGCGCGCGCGTGGCCAAGCATGGCGGGCGCTCGATGTCCTCGTCCACAGGCAGCGCCGACGTGCTCGAATCGCTCGGCGTGGGCATCAACCTGCAGCCCGCCAACGTGGCCCAGGCCCTGCTTGATACCGGCATCGGCTTCATGTTCGCGCCCAACCACCATGGCGCCATGAAGCACGCCGCGCCCGTGCGCAAGGAGTTGGGGGTGCGAACGCTGTTCAACATCCTCGGGCCCTTGACCAACCCGGCCGGTGCGCCCAACCAGCTGATGGGCGTTTTCCACCCTGACCTGGTCGGCATCATGGCGCGCGTGCTGCAACGCCTGGGCTCCAAGCACGTGCTCGTCGTGCACGGCAGCGACGGCCTCGACGAAATCACCCTCAACGGCGACACCCTGGTGGCCGAGCTCAAAGACGGCGAGGTGCGCGAGTACCGCATCCACCCCGGCCAGTTCGGCATCGCCGAGCACGACGGCTCCATGCTCAAGGCGCAGACGCGCGAGATGTCGCAAGCCATCCTGCAGCGTGTGCTGGCCAACGAGGCCGGCCCGGCGCGCG
>NZ_DCXA01000114.1:0-13430 GCF_002328915.1 Aquabacterium sp. UBA2148 | reverse complement strand
TCATCGTGGTGGTGGAGTACCCGCCTGTCTTGCGGATCGCAGGCAACACTTCGCTGGTGATCCAGCGCTTGAAACGCTTGGCGGCATCCTTGGTGCTACCGAGAATCAGGGCGTAAAGGCCTGACTCGTTAACGTGGTTGGCACGCTGTGTGCGCCCGAGGTTGTCGATGACCTCCAATTTCTGGAGATCATCGGCATCGACGTGGGACTTGATCGCCTGAGACGGATTGCTCATCTCCAGGGCATCGCAAACATCGGTGGCGTTGAACCACGGCTGCCCGAGTTCATCCACCTGGACGCGCACGGCATGCGCTTCGAACTGGAAGGGAATGATCGCGCTCATGATCAGCCCTCCCACGACACGTCGGCGATACGGTCGGCTCCACGCGCGGCACGCTTGCGTACCTCGGTGTGGAGTTCTTCCAGCGCAGTGCGGCGACGACCGAGCGCCAGCGATTCCGCATTGGCCGTCTGGATAGCGAAGGCCAGTTCATCCACCGTGGCGGCATCGAGGGGGACAACGACGTCCTGGCCGTCGGCGCGGCGATACCGGATTTCGTCGGGAAGGTGTTCGCCGTAGATGGACGGCAGTTGCTTACGCAGTGAAGCGATGAGATTGGTGCTCATAGTGATTACTCCGAATCGATGGAAAGGGTGAAAGACGGCTTGCCGGAATCCACAGTGCGAGCGGCGGCGAACTGCTGTTGCAAGGCAGGCGGCCAGTTCGTGAAACGGGATTCGGAGACAGACAACTTGATGTCGAGGTAACCCTCGACCTTCTCGCCTGAGGTGACGATGCGTTCGGCGATTTCGGCCAGTTGCTTCTGATCCCAGCTGACCTTCTTGGGCAACTCGAACTTCAGGTGCAGCGGGCCATCGCTGATGTGTGCGGTGCCGAAGTCACGGCCGGATTCGCGCAGCGCGGTGCGTGCCTGCTCGCCGTAGCACTGATCCAGCGCCGCGTCGAACTTGGTGCGCGCCTTTTTGAGCCAGTCGATTGCCGCGTCGAGGTTTTTGTCGATTTCGTGTTTCTGCGCGGGCGGCAATGCGGCCAGCTGGCTGACGGACATCTCTGCAATGTCGGCGGGGAAGATGGTGATGTTGTTCATCGCATCTCTCCTCAAACCGCCGCGCGTTCGGATGTCGAGTCGTGCAGCGCTTCGCGCTCAAACTCGAGGATCGCGTCGACCGGGTAGCCGACACGCTTGGACAGCTTCAGGTAGCGTGGGCCGCGACCCTCACTGCGCCAGCGCTGCAAAGTCTTGGGGCTAACGCCCCAGCGTTGTGCGAGCTCGTTCTCGTTGAGCACGCGGCGATCACCGGGTGACATGGTGTTGATCGCCTGTTGTGGCGACCGGGGGATACTGCTGGCTGGTGTCTGCATGGAATGCTCCTGTGACGTTGTTGAGTAACAGGTGTCATTCCAAAATTCGGGTGGCGAACCTTTAAGGGACGCAATGGCGAACCACGGCGAAACTCCAGGTTCGCCAATGGGCCAGGGCAGAAACGCAAACGGCGAGCACATGGCTCGCCGTCATCGGGTGTATCCGGAGGGAGATCAGGCGTCGGAGAAACCGAGCAATCGGCGTTGCGCTGCCCAATCGCGCGGTAGTTGCTCTTGGCGGCCGCGCAAGGTGTGTAGATTCAGGTGGCGTGGCTGACGTCCTTCGAATATCGCCTCCACGATATCGGGGGCCAGCATGGTCATGCGCAAGACCTCGGCAGCCCAGCCCGGTTCCACTTTCATGGCGTGTGCCAAGTCCGTTGTCGTGGGGTAGATGCCATCGTCGATCAAGCGCTTCCAGTAGAAGGCTTTGCCCAGCGTTTTGATCATCGGCACATCAAAGCCACCGATCCGGTCCGCGATCTCGGGGGATGGCGGTATCAGTAGCTTCCGGTTCTGGCGGCGCTTGATCGTCAGGGGAACCAAGGTGACCCGCTGCCCCTCGTTGACATAGCTGCGGGCTTCCGCCCCGATCTCGATGCGGACGGCTCGCTGTCGGTGGTTGGTCGTGGCGTTCATGCCCAAACCTCCTCGGCACGTTCTTGGGACTCTTCGATCAAGGGATGCGTGCTGATGTCCGCACCGAATCCGATCCAACCGTCCTCCCGCCAAACGATATCCAGGCCGTGCCCGTGCAGTTGCACGCGTTCGATCAACAGCCGCGTGATCCGTTGCTGCTCGGCAGGGAACAGTTGCGACCACACATCACCGATGCGCTGCATGGCGACCACCACCTGTGCTTCGTCCAAAGCCGCACCGACTGGATGCTGCTGGCAGGATCGCCATACAGCGATCAGCATTTGGGGCGATGAAAGCGCCGCATGGATTTGTGCCAGCACCGCGTCTTCGATCTCAGCGGCTGGCAGGTGGCCCACGTCCGGAGTATGCGGAGCCAGGCTGGCACCTGCGTTGCGCCGCTTGTGCAGGTAAGGCACGTAGTAGCGGTACTGCCGACCGTTTTTCTTCTTCACAAAGGAGTGCAGCATGCGTTGGCCATCCGGTGCGAACAGCAGCCCCGCCAGCAATGCCGGATGCTTAGCACGGTGTTCGCGCGGTGCCTGCTTTCGTCTCTCGATAAAGGCGTGTGCCCCGTTCCACAGCTCTTGAGAAATGATGGGGTCGTGCTGGGCCGAGTACCACGTGTCGTGATTGCAGATCTCGCCGAGGTAGATGCGGTTTCGCAGCAAGGTAAAGAGGTACTGCTGATCGATGCTTCGCCCCAATCGCTCCCGACCGGACTGGGTGACCCATGCCTTGGTGGTATGCCCTTCGATTTCCAATTCGCGGACGAGTCGCGCAGCCGAGCCGTGCTCGGCGTAGCGGCGGAAGATGTCACGCACCAGCTCGGCTTCACGTTCGTTGACGACGAGCTTGCGTTCGACCACGTCGTATCCGAGAGGTGGGACTCCGCCCATCCACATGCCCTTGGCCTTGCTGGCGGCGATCTTGTCACGGATGCGCTCGCCGGTGACCTCGCGTTCGAACTGCGCAAATGACAAAAGGATGTTGAGCGTCAATCGCCCCATCGATGTGGTGGTGTTGAACTGCTGCGTGACTGAGACAAAGGAGACGCCGTTGCGGTCGAACACGTCGACCAGCTTGGCAAAGTCCGGCAGGCTGCGTGTCAAGCGGTCGATTTTGTAGACGACCACGGTATCGATCTTCCCCGCTTCGATGTCGATCATCAGGCGGCGTAACCCGGGCCGTTCCATGTTGCCGCCCGAGTAGCCGCCGTCGTCGTATCCGTCGTCGACGGCAATCCAGCCTTCATGCCGTTGGCTGGCAATAAAGGCCAAGCCCGCATCACGCTGTGCCTCGAGGCTGTTGTATTCCTGGTCGAGTCCTTCGTCAGTGGACTTGCGGGTGTACACGGCGCAGCGCTTCTTTGGCGTGACTGCGGGAGTTGGGTTTCGACGCACTGAGCTCATACTGCCCCCTTCTTGGAAGCAGGTGCCTTCAAGCCAAAGAACACCGGACCTGACCAGTGGCTGCCCGTGATGCGTTTGGCTACAGCGGACAGGCTCTTGAAGCGTTGCCCTTGGTACTCGAAATCATTCGATCCACGCACCAGCACACGATGCTCAATGTCTTCGTAAATGCGTGTAAGGACGGAGCCGGGCAACAGACGCTGACTATCGCCGCGCAGTTGCTTGGGCAAGATGCCGGTTTCACCAACATCCTCGAGTTTCTTGCGCAGTGACGGTTTCAAGCCGCCAAACGCGCGCTCCTGCATCCGGTAGGCCAGGCGACTTTCCAACCAGACCCGATGGTGGTGATGTGGCCGCTCTTCGAAATGGTCGTCCCAGAGTGCCCAAAGATCGTCCATCGAAAGATGGGGAATAGCCCCGACGCGGGCGGCGACTGAGGCGGGCGTTGGTGAGGTTGCGTGTGCTGTCATGGGCGAACTCCGTTGTTGTGATCGGGGTTCGCATTCACGCGCTGTTGGCCGGGGAAGCCAAGGCAAACGTGCTCGCTGTTTTCGGGGGTGTCGCGCGATTGGCGGGCACGAAGGCGCAGTAGCGCGGCAGCCAACAGATCAGCGATTTCTTGATGCCCGTGCCGTGGCCGGTCAGGTGACGTGCAAATGGAGATAGGTTGGGTTTCTGTCATGGCAAGCATTCCGATGGAAAACGCTGCTCATGCTAGAAACCAAGGGCACTTCGCGTAACGTGATTTAGCGGGAGTGCGCGGCTTTGGCGCTATGTTTTTTGGGACGGTACCAAGCCGCGCGCTGGCCATTCACTTCCCGATACCGAAGCTCGAAAAGGCGGGATTCGTGTACGACCTGCCGCCAACTGCTGCACCCATACTTGGCCGGTAATTGATCGGGATGCCGTTCTGCAATCCATCGTCCAGCGCTGGCGACCGGCGTCCACTCTTCGACAGCCAGCTCATCTGCTGCCTCACGCAATGCGCGAACAATTCCGGCTGCAGGCCAATCCACCGAGCCATCCGGCGCTATACCGTTGATCACAAGATCACGGAAGGCATCGGACTGGGCAAAGTCAGCCGCCAGGCGACGGGCCTGATCCATGTGCTCCGCCCAGCCTCGCAGTTGCTCAAAGTGTTGATCGATGCGACTGTAGGCCGCCACCAAGGACTCTTGCGCACCACGGCATCCGTCCAGATTCCAAAGGTCGTGCTGGTCGATGAAGTGGTGCACCAGGTTGTTCCGCAGCAGAACCAGGTCCTTCAGACCATTCTGCGTCCTATCGAAATCCTCGGCAGACATCCGCAGGCTCATCTTCATCTTGAACGAGATGATGTTGTCGGGCGCATCTGGTTCGGCGACCTCGTCTTGGTCGCCGCTGGTGACATACGTTCCGAGCAGCGTGCCAACCAACGTACCCAGAGTTTTGTTTGCGGCATCCGCAACGCGCTCCGCCTGGTTCGATTCGAGGGGTGATCCTGACGCGGAGATTTCGTGGTGGGCCACGATGGCCTTCATCAATTGTTCGTACTGCTGCAGACGCAAGAGACAACGGCCCAGCATTCGTTGCACCTCGCGTTGCAAGGTCTGCAGTTCTTCATCTATGGGTTGGATCGGCAAGCCTGTCATCGAGGGACTCACCGTACTGGCAATTGCCCGTTCGAGACGAACTGATCGAAGCTGTCAAAGCTCTCGCCGTCTTGCCAAGACCGATCCCATGACCGTGGTTCAGCACTTTCCAGTAGCAGAAGGGTCAGGACGCGATCTCCTGTGGTGTAGCTGTGCTTGAACTCGCGCAACTTCATGTGAGGTGCCTCCTCCGGGCACCAGATCGCGGCAGACATCTCCGTGCCATCCCACTCCTGCTCAACGGTGGAATCAGCAGCCAGGGTGCCGGGTAATGGTTCCTGCGGATCGTCAGTGCGCCGAATGCGGGCGCGCGTCTTGACCGCGCTGCTGCTGCGCCATTCGTACTTCACGAAACCGTTGTCCCAATAGACAAGGATTGCCCGCTGCGTGGTGAATTTGATGAACCGGATGCACAGCGCCTCGAACGATACCTGGAACCGTTTGGCAAGGGCGCTCAGGACATGCAAGTCGATGCGCTGGTTCGAGATCCACTCGCGCAGCAAGTCGCCAGGCATCAGCAGGTTGCTGGCAAAGTCGTCCGCCTCACGTTCGATGACACGGATGGTGTCAGCGCCGGAGTACACGCTTTCCTTGTCGCAGTTGAAACTTTGCCGCTGATCGCGGTGAAGGATGAAGTGGCCCAGTTCGTGAGCGATGGTGAAACGCTGGCGTTCGGGGTTTGCCTTGCCGTTATAGAAGATGCCCCACTCTGCGGTGTACTGTGGGTTGCGCACCAACATGCCTTCGCAGCTATTGATGTCCAGCACCATCGGGGCCTTGATCTCGCGCACCCCTTTGCCGTAAGGCGTCTCTGGAAGCATTTGCCGGACGACCTCCAGATCCACGGCATCCGGCATGCCGTCGGCGTGCCACGCCCGCAACCATCTCAAGACGGTGCTGGCCGCGATGGAACCGGTTAGGGGCTGGGATGAGCTCAATTGTCAGACCGCCTTAGTTCTTATCGGGGAACATGATTTTGAGTGCCTGACGGTAACGATCCTTCTCCTCGTCCGTCATCCCAACATATTCTCGGAAGAAGGCCACGTCCTCCGGACTAGCGTTTGGCGCCTCTTTGATAGGTTCGCCCATCACGTCCGCCATGGTCACGCCTAACGCCTTAGCGATGGCCTGAATCCGTTCAGCGGAGGGACGCTGGCCGTCCTTCATCTCCAGTTCCCATATATACGCCTTGGTACAGCCGACCGCGTCGGCGACCTGTTGCAAGGTCAATTTCTTTGCCTCGCGTAAGCGTCGCAGGCGTGCTCCGAACGCTGAAGCCATAGCGATGCTCCTGTAGGGGAAAACAGTCAGTTAACAAAAACAAGACCGCTAGTATAGCCGCGAGATACAAATAAGGTCTAGATGTGCCGCTTTGATTGACAAGCGGAAATCTGAGGTTCAGAATCGCGCTTGTATCTCGCTGCTTTACTTGTGCTAGGTGCGTGTTCAGTAACCTAGTCGCTGGCCAGTGCAGTCCGTACATCGGTCGCAGACCTTCGACGCCGATCCAGAAAGGACGATCAAGATGAAGAAGACCTTTGTCGACGTGATGCTCGAGCTGCCGGTGGACGCCACGCTGCGCGACTTCCTGACCACCCACAGCCTGCCAGTGCCCGATGGCTTTGCCTGGGATGACACACCGGAGACCAGCCAGTTTCTGGTCGAAGCGGTCAAAGTCTGGCCCGACATTGCTGCCCGCGACCGGATGACGGCCAACCTCATGGCCAGCGTTCAGTTGGGCGATGCGGCTGGTAAGCAGGCGATGTTTGAGGCGGCCGTGGCCGATGGTGCTGCGCTTGCGGGTTTGGCGCTGTGTGCAAGCGACATCCACCGTTCCTTCTGGCTCTACGTCCACCACCCGGCACTTTTCGAGCGTGCCTATGACTTCAGCTTTTGGGAACAGCATGGGCAACAGACACAGCAATACGATCTTGGCCTGAAACGCCAACCGAACGGTTCGGATGCCAATCTGACCGCGTTGCGTCACGCCATCTCGGCCTTCTACAAGCGCGAACTGCAATGCGGAGACGGCAGCGTGGCGCACTTGGTCGAGCGCAGTCCGGGGGTGTTCCTGTTGTCGGTCCATGTCAAGGACATGGCGATGCTGCGCCTGGAGTTTGAGGGAGCGACCCTGAAGCGCCGGGTCGGCAACCCCAACATTCACATGGTGCTGGAGTACGCCAAGTCCACCGGTGTGGTGCGCACGCTGGTGCGCGGCGGCGCAAAGTATCAGCAAATGCTGGTCGAGGCCTTCTCGGAGCATGTGCTGGGCGTGAAAGCAAGCGCTCACAAGATCAAGTCGCCGACTCTGGATCTGTCGATGCTGCGCACCGGGTTCGATGTGCCGGATGCGTTCGAGGACGGCTTCTCGATGGTTCAGTTGAAGGCACTCACCCTGCTCAGCCCTGACACGGCGCTGAAGATCGAATGCACGGCGATGCAGTCCAGCCAGCAACGCTCGGTGCACGATTTGCTGAAGGAGAAGCTGCCGGGCCCGCTGGAGGGTCAGTGGGCGGTGACAGCGGCACAGGTCAATCTCTATTACCCACCCGAGCCGGGCAGGACTCGCCCCAAGGTGGTCACCATCGAAGTGACCAGCAAAGGGCGGCTGAACCTGCACAAGTTCGACGCCAAGCTGCAGGCGCAGCTGGAAGGCTACTTGGTTGCGGTGGGCATCTTGCAGAAGGGCCAGACCCTCAGCGCCCAGGAGTTGCCGCCGGAGACCGACCCAGTCAGTTCTTCATCCGCTTTCGAGGACTGACCAATGACGACGCACGATGCCTGGGCCCTGGTTTGCCGACTGTTCGCAGGCGGCACGCCGGTGCTGCGGGCCACGCTCTCGCCACGCGAGGTATCTGCTTTGTCTATGCTCGGCAAAGCCGTCAGGCCAACAGTGGTGGATCAGTTTTTTGTGCTCTGTCCCCACTGTCAGCAGCATCGGGCGCAGGTCTGGGGCGATGGACGGGGCGGCCGGACCTGCCCGTGCCCGGAGTGTGGCCAGGTGCCCGTCGAGGTAATCGACGGTGCGGCATTAGCCCTGGATGAAGACTGGCTGCGGCAGAAAATGCGCCTCGCGCTCGACATCGAGAGTCGCGACGACGTAGATGACTTGGGCGATGGTGCTTGGCGGCTCGGTAACACCCGCAGATCTCCGGTCGTGCTGGCCCGAGATCTGACGAGAGTGCTGCATGAGCCGAACTTGCTGGATCGTGTGCGCGTGGCGGGCAGTAGCATCCGGGTCATCACACCCAGGCCGCGCACGACGCGTGGATCGCCCTTCGGCTCGGGCGTGGAATGGCTGGCGCTGGAAGAACGATTCACGTTCTATGGCGGCGGGATCGCCTTCTTCCCTTCGGTACCGTCTGTAGCGCCAGCAGTGGCCGATCCGGCCGCACCTGTGAACGGGCCATTCTCGGCGGACTTCAAATGGGCCACGCTGCCGGACGTGCAGGCCACGCCGATCCGGTTCACCGATGGTCAGGCTAAAGTGTTCGAGTCTCTGTGGTCGTTCAAGGGTGTCGAGATGGACGGCGAAAGGGTCATGCAGCGCGCCGGCCAGAAGAGCGATAAGCCAATTGACCTGTTCAAGATCAAGTCGAAGGACAAGGGCAAGCCGGAGCACGAGGCGCGGCTGGCGGCCTACGCAGCACTTGTAGTCACGCAGCAACGCGCAGGCTTGTACTCCATGCCTTGCGCGGCGGCTGTGTTGGCGTGATGGATTGCTGCTCCAAGCCCACCCGACAACGAATGGCAATGGCACGCGCGCAAATCATGGTCGCAAAAGGCTATGTGCGTGTGCTACGGCGAAGAAGTTAGCGCCGATTTCGAGAGAAGAGAGGGCGGAACGGAGGGCAACCGGGGATGTTCCTGCCAGACCATAGAACCCCGGTCGCACACGCAGAATGTGCGGGAACCCCGCGTGTCATGCGGGAAGCACAAATGAAAACGCCCAACTGAGAACAGTTGGGCGCGAAATTTTGGTGGCCTGGGGCGGAATCGAACCACCGACACGCGGATTTTCAATCCGCTGCTCTACCAACTGAGCTACCAGGCCTTTTGTCTTGGCTGAAAGCGTTTGTGCGATCAGCGAAGACTCTCAGTATACATCACTTTTTGAGGCTTTTTGGCCTGATCAGTTCATGGCCGTTTTCTTGTTGCGCCCGAGGTCCACGCCCAGCTGCTTGAGCTTGCGGTAGAGGTGGGTGCGCTCGAGGCCGGTCTTCTCGGCCACGCGGGTCATGCTGCCGCCTTCGCGCGCCAGGTGGAACTCGAAGTAGGCGCGCTCGAAGTCGTCACGCGCTTCGCGCAGCGGACGGTCCAGCTGAAAGAGCTGTTCGTTCGAGGGGCCCGACAGCGCAGTGCCGTGCGAGGCAGGGGCGTGCACGTGGTGGTGAGCCGGTGCGCTGCCATAGGTGGCAGGTGCCGTGGAATTCACGTGGGGGGCTTCGGCGTGCAGGTGCTGTGTCGGGGCCATCTCGGTGCGCAGTGCGCCGCCGCCGTTGTAGGACGATGCCGCCGTGATGGGTGTGACCGTGGCCAGGTGCACAGGCTGCACCATCGTGGTGGCGAGGTGGCCGCTGTGATGGGGGGCGTGAGGCGCTGCACCGTTGGCCGCACGAGGGGCCGCCGGTTTGGCCAGGCCCTGCTCGACCGTGCGCAACAGCTTTTGCATGGTGATCGGCTTTTCCAGGAAGGCCTGGGCGCCGAACTTGGTGGCCTCGACTGCGGTGTCGATGGTGCCATGGCCCGACATCATGATGACGGGCATGGTCAGCTGGCCGTTGGCTGCCCACTCCTTGAGGAGTGTGACGCCATCGACGTCCGGCATCCAGATGTCCAGCAAGACGAGGTCTGGTTTGCATTGCTCGCGCAGGGTGCGCGCTTGGGCGGCGTTTTCCGCCACTTCGACAGAGTGACCTTCGTCGCTCAGGATTTCTGACAGCAGGGCACGGATGCCCAGTTCGTCGTCGACAACAAGAATGGTGGCCATGTAATTTCTGATACCCGGGTGTGGGTGCAGTCCCTAGTGTGACCCACTTTGGTGTGGGATGGATGACAGCACCGAAAATGATAGCGAAACTTGTGCCCCGATCACCGTCGGGGCACCCGGGGAATTGCCCTGCGATGCGTTTTCCATCAGGTTGCGGATCCTCACCAGGGCTTTGTGCTCGTCTGCGATCTTCTTGACCACGGCCAGGCCCAGGCCCGTGCCTTTGGCTTTCGTGGTCAGGTAGGGCTCGAATGCCCTGCGCAGCACCTTGTCCGGGAAGCCTGGGCCGTTGTCGCGCACGGCCAGTCGCACGGCGCGGATGCTGCCGTCTTCATGGCGCGGTGTGTCGGTGCGAACGGTGACGCGGGCCGTGCCTCGCGCTGCGGCCCGATCGCTTGCTGCGTCTTGTGCGGTGTCCAGCGCGGCATCCAGGGCGTTCTGCACCAGGTTGTGCACCACCTGCCGCAACAGCGCGGCGTCACCCTGGATGTCGGGAAGGTCGGGCGCGAGGTCCAGCGTGAGCGTGCCTTGTTCGATCGCCTGGCCGTACAGGGCCATCACCTCGTTGACCAGTTCGTTGAGGTTCAGCGGCGCCAGCTTGGCCGAAGGCAGGCGTGCGTAGTCTCGGAACTCGTTGATCAGGTTCTTGAGCGCCTGCACCTGCGTGACGATGGTGTTGACCGAGCGGGTCAGCAGCTGGCGCCCCGGGTCGTCGAGCTTGTCGGCGAGCTTGATCTCCAGGCGCTCGGCCGAGAGCTGGATCGGTGTCAGCGGGTTCTTGATCTCGTGGGCGACTCTGCGGGCCACCTCGGCCCAGGCTTCGGCGCGCTGGGCCGACACCACCTCGGTCAGGTCGTCGAAGACGATGAGGGTTTCGTCGGGCGGCAACTCGGCGCCGCGCACCAGAAGGGTCAGCGTGTCGGGCGAGTGGGGCAGCTTGAGCTCGTAGGACTCCTGCCATTGCTGGCGCTCGCCTGGCGTGGGATCGTTGGCGTAGAGCTCGAAGCGCTGGGCGATGGCGGTGGCGAAGTCCTGCAGGCCGGTCACGTCGGTGAGCGGGCGGCCTCGGTAGGCCGAGATGGGCAGCTTGAGGATGCGGGTGGCGCCAGGGTTGACCATGTCGATGCGGCCCTGTGCGTCGAACACGATCACGCCGGCGCTGAGGTTGTCCAGCACGGTCTGAAGGTGGGCCCTGGCGCTTTCGAGTTCCTGCACGCTGCGCTCGGCCAGGGTGCGCGCGTCGGCGAGCTGCTGGGTCATGGCGGCGAAGGCGCGCGTCAGGCCGCCGAGTTCGTCCTGGGTGGCGAAGATGGTCTTGGGGCGCAGGTCACCCCGGGCCACCTCCTGCACGCCTTCGGCCAGCAGCAGCAGTGGGCGCGCCAGCTGTTGCCCCAGGATGGCAGCGAGCAGGAAGGCACCGAACACCGCCAGCACCAGCGCCAGCGTCAGCGTGCCGATGTACATCTTGCGCAGGCCGCCACGGCTGAGCGCGCGTTGCTGGTACTCCTGGTAAGCGCTTTGCACGTCGAGCGCGTTGCGAACCAGCTCCGTGGGGATGAGCTGCGTGACGACCAGGAAGTGGCCGCTGGACTGCAGGCTGAAGCTGCGGTCCGGCATCCAGGCGATGGCGATGATGCGCGGTGGGCCGGCGCTGTCGGCCTGCTCTTCCAGGCCTTCGATCTGGGCGTAGATGCCGCGGTTGCGAGCTTCGTTGCGCCAGCTTGCAGGCAGGCGTTCAGTGGCCAGCAGGCGTGTGCCGTCGCCCCCGGCGGTCATGGACACGAGACCGCTTTCGCTGGCCACCGAGACGGTGCGGGCGCGGATCTGCTCGCGCAGGCGCTCGAGCTCCAGCAGGCCGGGCTGGGTGCCGGCGCGGGGCTCTTCGGCCAGTCGCAGCGCGGCGGTGCGGGTTTTGGCCGACACGTCTTGCGTGAGCGTGTCGAGCGTGCTGCGGCCCAGGTTCAGGCCTGCTTCGAGCGCGCCTTCGACGCGCACGTCGAACCAGGTTTCGATGCTGCGTGAGACGAACTGGTAGGACACGGTGTAGATCAGCAGGCCGGGCAGCAGGCCGACCAGGCCGAAGATGCCAGCGAGCTTGAGCAGCAGCCGGCTGCCGAACTTGCGCGCGCGCAGGCGCAGGGCCAGTCGGCCCAGGGCGATGGCGATGGTCAGGCCCAGCACCGTGGCCACCGCCAGGTTGCCCCAGACCAGCCAGGCGAAGTAGGGCTCCAGGCGCTCGCTGTTTTGCGTGGCCATGACCAGCAGGAAGGCCAGCACCAGGCCTCCGCCGGAGAGGGCGGTGCCGGCGAGAACCCACGCCCAGCGGTTGGCCTTGATGGTGCTCATGGGGTGGCGGTGCTCACGGCCATGCTCAGCGCATCGCCGCACTCAGGTTGATGCGCCGCGCGATCGAGAGGTCCCAGCCTGACTGGGGCCCCAGGCCGATCTGCAGTGGGCGGGGCAGCTCTTCGGTGTCCAGGCGGAAGCGGAAGATGACGTGGTGTTCGGCTTCATCGCCCGACGCGATGGGGTCGCCGATGCGCCAGCGCGTGGTGCGGCGCATGGCGTCGAGGGCTTCCTGCAAGGTGACGAAGTGGCGGCTCAGGCCGTCCTGGGTCAGTTTCCAGCGGCGTGTCAGCGGCTGCCAGCCCAAGCGCCAGCGGCGGTTGGCTTCACCGCGCGCCTGATCCAGCCAGTACCAGCGTTCGCGCATCAGTTCGGCTTCGGCCACAAAGACCAGGGTGACGCCGCGCAACAGCATCTGCTCCAGGTCTTTGGACAGCTCCAGGCGAACGCTGTAGGTCAGCAGCACGCCTTCGTCGCCGAGGTTCACGGCAAGGCCGGTTAGTTCGGCGACGTTGCGGGTGGGGGCGCTGTCAGCCCAGGCGCCAGCTGGCCTCAGACATGCGGCAGCCAACGCCAGGCTGGCGCTTCGCTGGAGCAAGTCGCGGCGGCTCAGAGGCGGCATCAGGCACCGTTTGAGGGTTTGGCGAGCAGGGCGTGGAAGAAGCCGTCACCTGGGTCGGCTGCGGGCGCACCCGGGGTGGCTGGCCCCAATGGCCGATGGGCGGCGGTCTCGGGGTATTCGACCACAGGGAGGATGTGGCCGGGCGAGGGCAGGCGCCGGGCGCCAGGCGTGCGTTGCAAAAACGCGTCGATGCGGTCTTCGCCCTCTTCGCGGAAGACGGAGCAGGTGCAGTACAGCAGGTGGCCACCCGGTTTGAGCAGGGGCCACAGGGCGTCGAGGATGGCGTCCTGGATGGCGGCCAGGGCGGCGATGTCGGTGTCGCGGCGCAGCCAGCGTGCGTCGGGGTGGCGTCGCACGATGCCCGAGGCACTGCAAGGCGCGTCGAGCAGGATGGCGTCGAAGGGCTGGC
>NZ_DCXA01000302.1:0-4462 GCF_002328915.1 Aquabacterium sp. UBA2148 | reverse complement strand
AGCACCTCCACGGCGTCGTGCTGGACGATTCGCAGGTTGGTCAGGCCGCGCTCGCCGACCTGCTTGAGCAAGGAGCCCACGCCCGGCTCGTGAACCTCGCAACCGATGAAATCGGTGTCCGGCAGGGTGTCTGCGATCTTGGCCGTGGCGTCGCCCATGCCAAAACCGATCTCCAGCACAACGGGGGCCGTGCGGCCAAAGACGGTCGGGAAGTCCAGGGGCTGGGCGGTGTAGGGCAGCACAAAGCGCGGGCCCAGCTCGCTCAGTGCCTTGGCCTGGCCTTCGGTGGTTCGGCCGGCCCGCATCACGAAGCTTCGGATGCTGCGGGGATGGGCCACTTCGGGAGGGGTGCTGCCTTCAGGCGGGCAATCTTGCTCGTTCGGGGAGGTCATGGCGGTATTTTAGGGTTGGGGACAGCCCTGATGCCAATTGGCGCGGGTGTGCAGCCTGCCCGTGACGCAATTGACGGATCCCCACCTGGCCCTGCAACAGGCTGTGTTTTCCATGGCTGCTTCTGAGATGCTTCTTCTCAACAGAACACGCACCGGAGTCCACCATGGCATCGATCACCAGCTTCACCCGCCAAGGCCTGCTTGCGGCGAGCCTTTCGCTTGGCGCATCGGCGGCCATGGCTTTGCCGATCACCATCCCCACGACTTTCATCGATGCCGAAGCCACCTTCCGCTTCAACTCAGACACAGCCGACCTGATGAGCGTGCTGGGCATCGGTGTTTCGGCCTTGGGTAACTCGGTGGACGATGGCTCGCACTGGAATTTTGCGATGCCCGTGACGCAGGTATCGCTGGACGTGTCGCTGTTCAAGCTCAAGCCCTTGTCAGGCGCTGCGTCGGGCTCCGGTCTGCTGATCTACAACACCGAAAGCGGTGGCGCGCTGTCGCTGGCGAACTTCGGGCTGGATTTCAAGCGCAATGTGCTGACGGCCGATCTGGGCACCGTTGATGGCAAGATCACCAAGTCTTTCGATGTCTTCAATTTCTCGGTCACCAAGGGCTTGCACCTGTCCACCAGCGGTGGGCTGTCGATGCAGATGCAGCTCGACAACATGATGCTGACCCAGCAGGCGCAGACGGCCTTCACCTGGTCGCTGGCCCTCGATGAAATCGCACAGGCCGGCCTGCCGACGCTGAACTTCGGTTCGCTCGGCGTTGACATCAACCCCTCGCTGCGTTTTGGCCTGTCAAGCAAGCCGCTGGTGTCGGCGGTGCCCGAGGCGTCCGGCCTGGGCATGCTGGCAGCTGGCATGCTGGCGATCGGTGCGATCACGCGACGCCGCATGAAGGCCTGATCGAGCGGCCCGCGATGGCGCTAGAATCGCGCTCATTGCGGGTGTCGTTCAATGGTAGGACTCTTGCTTCCCAAGCAAATAACGTGGGTTCGATTCCCATCACCCGCTCCACGCTTCAGCGTCTCTGGCTGAAGGGGGGCTTGGGCGTCACGTGACGGTAGTCCATGGCTGTGTCGCAGCCCTTTGGCGTGGCTTGGCGTCCTCCTTTGTCTCCTGTCGGCTGCCCAGCCTTGATTTTTCAATGCGGGCTGTGGCTAGGCTGAATGCAGGATTTAAGTAAATCGTAGTAGGTCCTCCTCACTGGCAGGCCAGCCATGTGTTCGTTGGGTCTGGAGGGGACACATGGATGTCGGGGGGACTTAAGTGAGCATTTCAAAGGCGCCACTCGTGGTGGACCTCGATGGAACGCTGATTGCAACTGACACGCTCGCTGAGTCTGTCGTCAAGCTCATCAAGCGTTCTCCCCTGAATTTGTTTCGCCTGTTTTTTTGGCTGCTTAGGGGGCGAGCGTCGCTCAAAAGCCAAGTGGCGGCTTTGGTGGAGCTGGATGCAAGCCGGCTGCCGTACCGACAGGAATTGTTGGCGTACGTGAAGGCTGAGCGTGCCGCCGGTCGCAAAATCGTCCTTGCGACCGCTGCGCATGAGTCAATCGCGTCCAGGGTCGCGTCGCATTTGGGGCTTTTTGATCTCGTTTTGGCCACCAAGGGTTCCCGAAACCTCAAGGGTGACGAAAAGCTCAAAGCCATCCGGAGCGAGGTGGGCGAGAGATTCTCATACGCGGGCGACAGCGCAACAGATTTGCCTGTTTGGTGCGCTGCCGAGTCCGCCTTGCTTGTTGGCGTGTCGAACACCGTGGCGAAGTCGGTGCGTGCGAAAAACACCC
This sequence comes from Aquabacterium sp. UBA2148, assembly GCF_002328915.1. NCBI lineage: Bacteria > Pseudomonadati > Pseudomonadota > Betaproteobacteria > Burkholderiales > Sphaerotilaceae > Aquabacterium > Aquabacterium sp. UBA2148. Next base: position 2,273 of record NZ_DCXA01000302.1, on the reverse strand, counting down.
TGATCGAAAGAGAGTTCGCCGTGGATTCAGGTGAATTCGGCACTTGGCTGAAGGCTCTGCGTGTTCACCAGTGGGTAAAGAACTCTCTTTTGTTCGTGCCATTTTTCCTGGCCTTCGGGTATGTGGATCCCTTTGAACTTGTGTGGCTGGTCATCGCATTCTTTGCGTTCTCGTTCGTGGCGTCCGCCACTTACGTCGTCAACGACTTGTGGGACCTTGATAACGACCGAGGTCACCCCAGGAAGTGCAAGCGCCCCTTTGCGAGTGGTGCGTTGTCGATCCCTCGGGGGTTGGCGGTTTCAGGCGCCCTGCTGGTGACTGGATTCGGTGCTGCGCTGGTGGTGACCCCGGCGTTCTGTCTGATGTTGTTGGTCTACCTCGTTGTCACGAGCGCCTATAGCTGGTTTCTCAAGGGCTACGTCCTCATGGACGTGATGTCCCTGTCGGTGCTTTACACCCTGCGAATCCTGGCTGGTGCGCTCGCATCGACCGCGACCATCAGCTCGTGGCTCCTGGCTTTTTCCGTTTTCATGTTCCTGAGCCTGGCACTGGTCAAGCGCTGCGGTGAGTTGGTGTCGCTCGAGGCTGCAGGCGGCGAGGCAACGACGGGGCGCGATTACCGGGTGACGGACTTGGCTGTGCTGTGGCCTCTTGGCGTCGGCGCGGCCCTATCTGCGGTAGTCGTTTTTGGGCTTTTCATCAGCTCGCCAGACACCACGAACCGCTACGGCGCCCCCGAGCTGCTCTGGTTGGCTGCGCTCGGGTTGATTTATTGGCTGGCCCGCTTGTGGATCAAAACGTCCCGCGGGGAAATGCACGATGACCCGGTGGCATACGCCATCAAGGATAGGGGCAGCCGCATAACGGTCCTCTTCATGCTGGGCATTGTTTTGCTGGCCCATTCATTACACATTCCCTTGTGATCATGAAAACACTTGGCATCGCGGTTTTCAGCATTGCCCTGTCTGTTATGGCGCAGTTCTTCCTTAAGAGCGGGATGTCCAGCGACCGATCCAAGCAGGCGATGGCTTCCGGGCTGTCCTTGTCTGGTTTGATCGATCTCTTTTCGAACTGGCACGTCTTGATCGGGTTCGGGCTTTATGGGTTTGGTGCCATCGCCTGGTTGTTGGTTTTAGCGAAATGGGACGTCAGCAAAGCCTACCCTTTGGTCGGCTTGGGTTTCTTGTTCAGCTTGGTCATCGGGCATTTCCTGGGCGAGGAGGTGACACTGGCGCGCGTTGCGGGCGTCACGTGCATCTGTGTAGGCGTGGTCCTGGTCGGTCGTAGCTGAGGCTTTCACGCGTGGGGCAGGCGGGCGACATGAAGCATGAAAAACTGTTTGCAGCAGGGCTCTGGGCCGCCATCGTGGCGCTCATGACCTTCATGTCGATCCCCGAGTCTCTGGTTCTGGGCGATGGCAAGGAATACCTGGCCTATGTCATGGCGTTCGTGGATCACGGAACGCCCCGGTTGACCCCCGACGACTTGCTCGGCATGGAGGCCTTGCTGAAAGCGCGGCAGCCAAGCTTTCCAGTCGAGATGGCATTGTTTGGCAAAGAAACATCGCTGGGCGGGCTGGGCTTCGGTCAGGGCTTTGTCTCTTCCCCTGCAGGCGAACTCTTCAGCTTGCACTTCTGGCTGTACCCGATGCTGGTCGCCCCGTTTTTTGCGTTGTTCCAGGGGTTGGGTTGGGCGCCGATGGGCGCTTTCACACTTTTCAACGGTGTGATGCTGCTGTTGGTTGTGCAATACATGATGCTTTGCTGGAAACGGCCCACTTGGCAGAAGCACGCGATGGCTTTGGTGTTCCTGTCGGTGGGAGCGCCCTTCTACATTTGGTGGGCTCATCCCGAGGTCTTCACGGCATGTCTCTTGATGCTGGCCCTCTTGATGGCGTCGGATGGCCGACACGGCCCCGCCATGCTAGTGGCGTCGCTGGCTTCAACGCACAACCCGCCTGTTTTCATTGTCACGCTGCTGATTGCAGGCTGGGCCATGGTTTCGGCCCAGCGGACTGGATTGTTGCGCCCTGCGGTGTTCTTGCGTGAGTCCATCAAATGGCTGCCCTGGGGGGGAGTGAGCGCCTTGATTGCCGCCTTGCCTGCGGCGTATTTTTTGTTTTTCCTGGGTGTGTCGAACCCCATCGTCGCGAGCGGATCGGCGGATTTTTCCTTAATCAGCCTTGGCAGGCTTTTCTCCATGTTCTTTGACCTGAACATGGGTTTGATCGTCGGCGCGCCGGGTTTGGTGCTGGCGTTCTTGGTTTTGTTTTC
>NZ_DCXA01000075.1:2531-10368 GCF_002328915.1 Aquabacterium sp. UBA2148 | reverse complement strand
GGGCCTGGCGGCCTGGGCGTGCGCCGACACGGGCGTCAAGGCAACGAGGCTGGTCAGCAGGGGGGCGCTGAGCAGGGTGCCGGCTGAGCCGAGGAGCGCGCCCAGGGTGGCGCGGCGAGTGGGGTGACAGCGGGGCATGGTGTAGATCCAGGGGCTGTGACAAGGAGCCTGGATTCTACCGGTTGAGCGAGGCCAGCCGTTCCGGCGTGCCCACGTCCGTCCATTCGCCGGTGTGAACCCGCCCGCTCAGCCGGCCGCTGTCGATGGCGCGGTCGAAGCAGGGGCGCAAAGCGGCCTTCTCGCCCACGGTCACGCCATCGACCATGCCCGGTCGGTAGAGCCCGATGGTCGAGTAGGTGAAGGTGGGCGTGCCTTCTGGCGCGCTGCCCTTGTGGTGGATGCGACCGGTGGCGTCGAGCGCGAAGTCGCCTTGCGGCACATGGGCCGGGTTGGGCACGAGCCACAGCTGGGCCAAGTCGGGTTGGCCGGTGGGCGACGCCTTCTCGTTGTCGGCGAAGGCCTGCGCCACCTGCGCGTCGAACTTCAAGCCCGGCACGAACACATCACCCGCCAGTACCCAGAAAGCACGCTCGCCCCCCGCCGCTTCGGCCAGCAGCGGCAAGGCCTTGGCGATGCCGCCCGCTGTCTCCAGCGCACCGCCGTGCTCGGCCCGCTCGTGCGAGTAGCGGATGCGCAGGCCCCATGCGCTGCCGTCGCCCAGCGCGGGCTCGAACTGCTCTTCCAGGTAGGCGGTGTTGATGACCACATCGCGCACGCCGTCGCGCGCCAGGGCTTCGAGGTGCCACACGATGAGCGGCTTGCCGCGCACCTTCAGCAGGGGCTTGGGGCAGGTGTCGGTGAGCGGGCGCATGCGCTCGCCGCGTCCGGCAGCGAGGATGAGGGCGGGCAGGTTGGCGGTCATGGCGGGCAAGGGCGTGCGTCAGGCGGTGGCTTCTTCGAAAACCACCACGTGGCTCATGTCCAGGCGGATGCCGATGGCTTCGCCGATGGCGTGGTCGTGGTGCGAGGGCACCATCGAGAGCACCTCGGTGCCGTCGGCCAGGGCCAGGGTGTAGAGGAACTCGGCGCCCTTGAAGGCCTTGTGCACCACGCGGGCCTGGATGGGGCTGGCGTCGTCGTGCACCACGTCGTCGGGGCGCAGCAGCACGTTCACGCGGGTGCCAGGGGTGAACGGCATGCGGTCATCGGTGAAGAAGGTGGCTTGATCGCCTTGCACCTCGCCCACCTCCAGGCGCAGTCGGTGGTCGTCGAGCACGCGGGCGGGCACGAAGGCGCCCTGGCCCACGAAGTCGGCCACGCGCCGGTTGGCGGGCTGGTGATAGAGCGCGTAGGCGGTGTCCCACTGCTGCAGCTGGCCATCGGCGAGCACACCCACCACATCGGCCATGGCAAAGGCCTCGTGCTGGTCGTGGGTGACGAGCACGGCGGTGGTTTGCGTGGCCTTGAGGATGTCGCGCACCTCCCCAGCCAGGCGTTCGCGCAGCGCCACGTCGAGGTTGGAGAAGGGCTCGTCGAGCAGCAGCACGGCGGGCTGGGGCGCCAGGGCGCGGGCCAGGGCCACGCGCTGTTGCTGGCCGCCCGACAGCTCGTGTGGGTAGCGGCGCGCGGCGTGGGCCAGGCCCACCGTTTCCAGCATCTCGGTGATGCGGCGATCGCCGTCCGAGCGACCCCGCAGGCCGAAGCCCACGTTCTGGGCCACCGTCAGGTGCGGGAACAGGGCGTAGTCCTGAAAGACCATGCCGATGCGGCGTTGCTCGGGGGGCACGATGCGGCCTGGCCGGCTCAGCGTGCGGCCGTCCAGCGAGATGCGCCCTGCGGTGATGGGCTCGAAACCCGCCAGGGCGCGCAGCACCGAGGTCTTGCCGCAGCCAGAGGGCCCCAGCAGGCAGGCGATGGCGCCTTGCGGCAGCGAGAACGACAGCTGCTCGACGATGGCCTTGTTGCCGTACTGCAGGGCCAGGTCTTGCACGACCAGCCAGGGCGGCCCTTCAGGTGGGACGGGCGTGTGGTGGTGGTCGGGCAGGGTCGGCATGTGAGGCTGGGAAGGTGGCGGTTCGAGACCGCCGTCGGCAAGGCGCTGGGTAGCGATGATAATTCTCACTCACACCATGACCCTGGCCACCACGCTTTCTTCGTCCGTCCGTCACCGCATGCCCTCGCGCTGGCTGGTGGCCCTCGCCTTGCTGGTGGGGGCCCTGGTGGCCTTGCCGGTGCTGGCTGTGCTGATGCAGGTGCTCTCGCCCAGCGACACGGGCGACACCTGGTCACACCTGGCCTCCACGGTGTTGCCCGACTACCTGTGGTCCACCCTGTGGCTGTGCCTGGGCGTGGGCCTGGGCACGGCGAGCATGGGCGTGGGGGCGGCCTGGCTGGTCACGCGCTACGACTTCCCCTTGCGCGGGGCGCTGGAGTGGGCGCTGGTGCTGCCGCTGGCCGTGCCGGGCTACGTGATGGCCTACACCTACACCGACCTGCTGCAGTTCGTGGGGCCGGTGCAGACCGGCTTGCGCGAGGCCTTCGGCTGGAGCCGCGCCGATTACTGGTTCCCCGACGTGCGCTCGCTGGGTGGCGCGGTGGTGCTGTTCTCGCTGGTGCTCTACCCGTATGTGTACATGCTGGCGCGCACCGCCTTCCTGGAGCGTGCGGGCGGCATGCTGGAGGTCGGGCGCGTGCTGGGCCTGGGGCCCTGGGGCAGCTTCTTTCGGGTGTCGCTGCCGCTGGCCAGGCCAGCCATTGCGGCGGGCGTGTCGCTGGCCCTGATGGAGACCCTGGCCGATTTCGGCGCCGTGTCCTTCTTCGGCGTGCAAACCTTCACCACCGGCATCTACCGCGCCTGGTTCTCGTTGGGCGACCGCGTGGCCGCTGCGCAGCTGGCTTCGGCCCTGCTCGGCTTTGTCATCCTGGTGCTGGCGTTCGAGCGCATCTCGCGCGGTCGGGCTCGCTTTCACGACACCACCTTGCGCCGCTCACGCCTGAGCGGCATCCGCGTGGGCGGCTGGCGGGCTGTTCTGGCGGTGGTGGCTTGCTTGGTGCCCGTGCTGGCGGGCTTCCTGCTGCCGGCCGGCATCTTGCTGCACATGTCGCTGAGCCAGGGCGATGCCCAGTTCGGCCCGCGCTTCATCGAATTGGCGCGCAACAGCGTCACCGTGTCGGGCCTGACCGCGTTCATTGCCGTGACGCTGGCGGTGCTGCTGGCCTACGCGGCGCGCCTGCAGCCGCACTGGCTGGTGCAGCTGACGCACCGCCTGGGCGGCCTGGGCTATGCGCTGCCCGGCACGGTCATCGCCGTCGGGGTGCTGATCCCCGTCACCCGGGTGGACAACGTGCTGACCACCTGGCTGGAGCAGGCCGTGGGCTGGCAAGGTGGCCTGGTGCTCACTGGGGGCATTGCCGGTCTGGTTTACGCCTGCGTGGTGCGCTTCCTGACGCCAGCCGTTCAGTCGGTGGACGCGGGCTTGCTCAAGGTCACGCCCAACATGGACCACGCGGCGCGCAGCCTGGGGCTCACGCCCGCGGCCACCCTGCGACGCGTGCACTTCCCGCTGTTGCGCGGCAGCCTGCTGACGGCGCTGCTGCTCGTGTTCATCGACGTCATGAAGGAGCTACCCGCCACGCTGGTGATGCGGCCTTTCAACTTCGACACGCTGGCCACGCAGGCCTACACGCTGGCGTCCGACGAGCGCCTGGCCGAGGCCTCGACCGCAGCGCTGACCATCGTGGTGGTGGGGCTGCTGCCGCTGATCGTGCTTTCCCGAGAGATCGCGCGCAGCCGCTTGCCCGGGGGCGGGCGCTGAGCCTGGTTCATGCAGCAGGTCAGCGCGTGAACCGATGGCCTGAGCCAGGCTGGCCCAGGCCTGCCCAGCGCTTCAACGCCAGCCCGCGCGGTCGTACAGCTTCTGGGCCTTGGCCGCGTTCTTGGCCAGCTCACCCACGTTGATGTCGTCGGGCTTGAAGCTGCCCAGCGTGGTCAGCGCCGGGTTGTTCAGCTTGACCGAAGCCACCGCCGGCCACTCGTTGTTGCCGTCTGCGAAGTAGGCCTGGGCCTGGTCGCTGCTGAGGTACTCCAGGAACTTGACGGCTGCGGCCTTGTTCGGCGCCGTCTTGATGATGCCGGCGCCCGAGACGTTGATGTGCGTGCCCCAGGTCTGCTGGTTGGGCCAGACCACGCCGAGGGCCTCGACCACCTTGCGGTCTTCGGGCTTGGACGAGCGCATCAGGCGGGCCAGGTAGTAGCTGTTGGAGATGGTCACACCGCATTCGCCAGCGGCCACGGCCTTGAGCTGGTCGGTGTCGCCACCCTTGGGAGCGCGCGCGAAGTTCTGCACCAGGCCACGGGCCCAGGCTTCGGCTTGCTGCTCGCCCTGGTGGGCAATGAAGGCACCGCCCAGCGACAGGTTGTAGGGGTGCGAGCCCGAGCGCACGCACACCTGGCCCTTCAGGCGCGGGTGGGCCAGGTCACCGTAGCTCTGCACCCACTCGGCCTTGACGGCCTGCTTGTTGTAGGCGATGAGGCGAGCGCGCGTCGAGAAGGCGATCCAGTTGGGCGTGCGCAGCTTGGCCGGGATGCGCTGGTCCAGCACCTTGGATTGGATGGGGGCGAACAGACCAGCCTGGTCGGCGACTTCCAGGCGCGCGGCATCGACCGTGATCAGGATGTCGGCCGGCGACTTGGCGCCTTCGTTCTTGATGCGCTCGAGCAGCTCGTCTTCCTTGCCGTCCAGGCGGTTGACCTTGATGCCGGTCTGCTTGGTGAAGTTGGCATACAGGGCCTCGTCGGTCTGGTAGTGGCGGGCCGAGTAGATGTTGAGGACCTTGTCGTCGGCCTGGGCAATGGAAGCCGAGAAGGCCAAGGCAGCGAGGGCGAGCACACTGAGGCGAGGCAGCAAGTTAACCATGGAGCGCATTCCTGATTCGTGGATGTGAAAAAGCCCGCAGGCCGGGGCCGGCAACAAGGCCGACGGCTCGCGAGCTTACACGATAGCGAGAATGATTCGCATTGATATCCAGCAAGCCGGCGGGTCATTGCCGCCGTTGCGCGCGCCCGCCGTTCCGGCTGTCCTCAAACTGACCTCGGTTGGCGGTCAAGCCGCCTTCAGGCTGAACCGGTTGGCCCGGCGGAAGGTGCCGAAGTCGTTGAAGCGCACGCCCATCTCGCGCATCACCTGGTGAGCGATGCCGGCGTTCCATTGGCGGATGTAGAAGGGCTCTTTCACCGCGAAGTGGTGGATGGCGTGGGTGCTGCCGAAGTTGAAGCAGAACAGCTGCATCGGCACCAGCCACCAGGGGTTGAGCACCTGGCACTGCTGCATGGCGTTGCGGGCTTCGACATCACCGTAGTAATGCATGTTCGAGCTGATGAAGTGCAGGCAGAAGGTTCGCAGCAGGCAGGGCAGGGCGTAGACCACACCGAAGATGTCCAGGCCAGCCATCAACTGCGGCATCCACTGCGGCCAGGGGATGTCCATGCCCAGCAGCGGCGCGGTGAACATCACCGCGTGCAGCACCACCCAGGCGTGGAAGCTGGTGTAGTAAATGTGGCCGATGGGCATGTAGGCCATGGCTTGTTCCAGCGCCAGGCGGCGCGCTTCGCTTGCGTTGGCAGGCTTTTGCGCCTTGATGAACTTCGCGGTGGCGCGGCGCATCTCGAAGGGTCGCAGGGCCACGGCCAGCATGTTGTCGCCGGTCATCAAGAGGCGGCGCAGGCCCCAGGGCGTGCCGTTGGTGATGCCACGCTCTTCCAGGTCGGACTCGGTGCCCGAGAACTTGTGGTGGTGCAGGTGCAGCTTGCGGCGCACGAAGGGGCTCACGGTCGAGGCCCGCGCCAGCCACCCCACCAGCAGCATCAGGCTGTTCGCCCAGGGCTTACTGCGAAAGTACATCTGGTGGATGAGGTCGTGCTCGAGTTCGTGGATGAAGGACGCGAAGATGGTCACGGCCGGCACGCACACCCACCAGGGGATCAGGCCGTCGATGTAGGCCCAGCCGCTGGCAACCATGCCCAGCAGCGAGCAGATCATGATGGCCGCGCCAATGGCGTCCTGGTGGCGCAGCCAGGGATGGTGCGCGCGCAGGTCTTCACCGGCTTTGAGCACCACGGTGCGGATGTGCTCGGACTTTTGAGCGTCGCTCATGCGGCGCGGCTCCAGCGACTTGGGGGACAACTTCTTGCTCATGTGCTCCTCGTGGGCGCCTTCTTTGGCGCTTGCTTGGGCCTCGCCACGAACGTGTCGTGGGCGCGGCGCAGCGTTTCCTTGACGAAGCTCAAGCGTAAGGAGTCGGCGTTTTCAGCGTGAGGGGCGCGCGGGCCTGAAACTTGTCATTTCGGGCCACGACCGGCCGCCAACCTGTCTCGCCAGGCCTTGGGCGACAGGCCTGTCCACTTGCCGAAGGCGCGCGCAAAGTTGGCCGGATCGGCGTAACCCACGGCATCGGCCACTTGCTTGATGGCGAGCTGCGGGTCGGCCAACAGGCGCTCGGCATCGCGTTGGCGCACTTCGTCCAGCAGCCCCTGGAAGGAGCAACCTTCGGCCTGCAAGCGGCGCTTGAGGGTGCGCTCCGACACGTGCAGTCGCTCGGCGACCTCGGCCAGCTCGGGGTAGCGGCCACCCTCGCAACGCAGGCGCTCGATCACCTGGCCACGGGTGCCATGGGCCGCAGCCTGGCGAGACATTTCCTGCTCGCAGCGTTCGATGGCCAGTTGCACGCTGACCGGGTCGGCCGTGGCGATCGGCTCGTCGAGCATGCGCGCGGGGAAGTGGATTTCGATGGCGCGCTGGTTGAAGCTGAAGGGCGGCAGCCGGTCACGGTAGCGCGCGTAGGCCTCAGGCTCGGCGTGCGGCACGTGGATGCGGCTGGTCCAGCCGAAGGTGGCCGGGTCCTGCCCCCGCACCTTGGCAAACAGGCTGCACAACTCGACCACGGCCAGGTCCATCACGAAGGCGCGGTAAGGCCCCAGGGGAACGGTCTCGCGCAGCTCGATGACGACCTCGTCGCCGCGCACCGTCATCTCGTTGCTGAAGATGGGCACGCGGGCGCGGAAGTAGCGCTCGCTGAACTCGATGGCTTCGCGCAAGGTGGCGCAACTGATCAGCCCGAAGCCCACGAAGCCGTGTTTGGTGACCTGGCTGCGCAGCCCCAGCTCATAGGCCAGGCCATGGTCGGGGTCGGCGCGCATGGCGTTGACCAGCAGCACGGCGTACTGCCAGGCGTCGATCTGCGCGTGTTGACCCCGCAGCTCGTCCTCGGTCAGGCGTGTGCCGGACAGCATGGCCTCCTTCGCATGGCCGCGCTCGAGCATCAGCGTCAACAGGGACAGCGCATAGGCCGCAGGGATGCGGGCGGTGAGCGAAGACGGTGAGGGCAGGGTGGGCGATGGCATCGGGCCGGATTCTATGCACCTCGGCTCAACCGCCCGGCGAAGACAACCACGTCAGCAAAGCGCCTTCTTCCATCGGGTGCGCGAACAGCCAGCCCTGGCCCTCGTCGCACCCCATGGCCTGCAGCATGGCGTGTTGGGCCTGTGTTTCCACGCCTTCTGCGATCACCTGCATGCCCAGCAGCTGCCCCAGCTGCACCACCATGCGCGCGATGCGGCTGTCGTGCTCGATCTCGGCGATGAAGCTGCGGTCGATCTTCAGGCGCTGGGCCTGGAGGTGGCGCAGCACGCTCAGCGAAGAAAAACCCGTGCCGAAGTCGTCGATGGCCACGCTCAGGCCCAGGGCCCGGATGTCCTGCAGGCGTTGCTGGATCAGGGTGAGGTCGTCGGCGGCCATCGATTCCGTGATCTCGAGCTCGATGGCGCCGGGCGCCACTCCGG
>NZ_DCXA01000075.1:0-2461 GCF_002328915.1 Aquabacterium sp. UBA2148 | reverse complement strand
GCTCGATGGCGCCGGGCGCCACGCCGGTTTCCTGCAGCGTGTGCGCCAGCAAGGGCACGAAGTCGGGCTCGCGCAACTGCGCGTGCGACACGTTGATGGCCATGGTCAGCGTGGTGTGCCCGGCCTCATGCAGGCGGCGCAAAGTGACGCAGGCGGTGTGCGTCACGAAGCTGCCCAGCACCATCATCAGGCCAGCCTGCTCTGCCAGCGGGATGAAGCGGTCCGGCGGCACCATTTCCCCATCGGGACGACGCCAACGCAGCAGGGCCTCGAGCCCCAGCACGCGCGAGGTCTTGAGGCACACCTTGGGTTGGTAGACCGCAATGAGCTGGCTGGAGCCGGTGGCGGTGCGCAGGCTGTCGAGCAGCTGCATGCGGGCGCGGGCTTCCTGGCCCATCTCGGGCGAGAAGTAGCAGGCCGTGCCGCGCCTTTGGCCCTTGGCGCGCTTGAGCGCGAGGTGCGCGTCCTTGAGCAGGTCGGCGCCGCGATCGGCGTGTTCGTCCAGCCGCACCAGGCCCATCGTGGCCGACAGGCGCACCGACTGCTGCTGGATCATGAAGGGCACGGCGAACAGGTTTTGCAAGCGCTCGGCAGTCACCTCGTCGGCCGGGCCCAACACGCCGAACACGTCGGCGCCCAGTCGGGCCAGGCTGCAGGCAGCGCTGGTCTGCTCTCGCAAGCGGTTCGACACAGCACGCAGCACCGCGTCACCGAAGCCATGGCCCAGCATGTCGTTGATGTCGGCAAAGCCATCGACGTCCAGCACGGCCAGCGTCGCGGGGGTGTGTCGCGTGGGTGTGCTGCTCAACGTCTGCAGCATCTGGTTGAGGTTGGGGATGTGCAGCAGCGGATCCACATAGGCTTGGTCCACCAGCTGACCGTACAGCAACACGTTCTCGAAGCCAGCGGACATGCTCGAGCAGAACACCTCGACAAGGTGGCGATCGAGCGCCAGCAGGGGCGCGGGGTGGTCCACGTAAGCCGCCAGGCCCCGCCCGTCCGATGTGGCGAAATACAGGGCCAGGCCGTCGTCAAAGTGGCTGTGGCGTTCATCCAGGCAGCGCTGCAAGGCGGCTTGCACACGGGGCAGGCCCAGCTCGCTCAAGGGGCGCTGGATGAGGTCGCCATAACGCCCGGCTGCCGCGATCACGCGCGCGGGCTCGCCTTGCCCCTGCAAGCCTGCTTGCGCACAGATCAGGCCTTCAGGCTCGATGCCCAGCAGCGCGCACAGCTGGCTGACCACGCCTTGTGCGAACAGGTGCATGCCGTGCAACTTGCTCAGGTCGGTGCTGGCGCGCACCACCATCTCCAGGCCCCGACGCGTCTGCTCGTGCGCGCGCATCTGGCGGTAGACGCGAACGGCCACCGTCAGGCTGGTGAAAAGCCGCACCCGCGTCAGCTCCGACTTGGTGCGGTAGTCGTTGATGTCGTAGTGACGGATGGTGTCGAGCTCGGGCGCGTAGCCCGGCTGACCGGTGCGCAGGATGATGCGCAGCGATTCGCGCTTGAGCGTGTTGCGCACGTCGTGCACGAGCTTGAGCCCGGCGTCGTCCGACTCCATCACCACATCCAGCAGGATGACGGCCAGGTCCTCGTGTTGCGCCACCACAGCCATGGCTTCCTGCCGCGAGTAGGCGTGCAGCAGCTGCATGGGCCGGCCCTCGATGCTCAGGTCGCGCAGCGCCATCTCGGTGGCGCGGTGCACGTCGGCATCGTCGTCGACGATGAGCACCTGCCAGGGCGGCATCGCAGATGTGGCCGCTGCGCCGTCGCCATCGTCCTCGACGAAGGGAACGAATTCGTCGTCGCGCGGGTTGTTCGACGATGAAGGGGGCAGGTCACGCATGGGCAGCGCTTTCGGGTGCTTCGGTTGACGGGGCTTGCAGCGGGATGCGCAGCGTCACGGTGGTGCCAAGCCCCACGGTGCTGTCGATGTGGACCGAGCCGCCAAGCAGCTCCGTCACCAGTGAGCAGACGATGTGCATGCCCAGCCCCGAGCCACCCTTGCCGAGCCGGGTGGTGAAGAAGGGGTCGAACACCCGAGGCAGGTGATCGGGGGGGATGCCGCAGCCGTTGTCTGTCAGGGCCAGCGTGAGCACACCGTCGCTGACCTGCCCCGATGCAGCGATGCTCGGTTGAGCCTGCTGCCCGAACGCATGCACCACGGCGTTGTTGACCACGTTCATGATCACTTGCCCCAGCGGGCCGGGGTAGCTGTCCAGCGTCACATCCGGGAGCACATCGTGTGTGAACGTGACGCCCGCGCGGCGCAGGGTCGGGCTGAGTGCCAGCGTGAGCTCGTGCACGATCTCCTTGAGCTCGAAGCGCCGCCTTTGATGGCTGGACTGATCGACCGCCACCTGCTTGAAACCGCTGATGAGCTCGGCGGCGCGTCGCAGGTTGCGCTCCATCACGTCGACCCCTTCTTGCACCTCGCTGACGAAGCGCGTCAGCGAGGCCC
>NZ_DCXA01000290.1:15512-17155 GCF_002328915.1 Aquabacterium sp. UBA2148 | reverse complement strand
AGCCGGCGCAGGATGTTCTCCACGTCCACCACCGCGTCGTCCACCAGCCCGCCGATGGCGATCGCCAGGCCACCCAGCGTCATCGTGTTGATCGACAGCCCGAACCAGCGAAACACCAGCACGGTGGCGAGGATGGACACGGGGATGGCTGTCAGCGCGATCAACGTGGGCCGCAATGTGCCCAGCAAGGCGAACAGGATCACCGCCACGAACACCGCCGCGCCGATCAGCTTGCCTTGCAGCGTGTTCACCGAGGCCTCGATGAAGCTGGCCTGGCGGAAGGTCACGCGCGGCTCGGCCATGCCGGGGGGCAGTGAGCCACGCATGTCCACCAGCGCGGCCTCGATGGCGCGGGTGAGCGCGAGCGTGTCGGCCGACGGCTGCTTCTGGATGCCGAGGATGACGGCGGGCTGGCCCTCGAACCCCGCGTCGCCACGCTTGATGGCGGGCGCGAAGCTCACGCCTGCCACCTGGCGCAGCAGCACCGGTTGATCGTTGCGCGAGGTGAGCACGAGGTCTTGCAGGTGGACCAGCTCGGTGGTGCGGCCCAGGTGGCGGATCAGGTACTCGCGGCCGTTGCGTTCCAGAAAGCCGCCCGAGGTGTTGGCCGAGAAGCCGCGCAACGCCGTGGTCAGGTCGGCCAGCGTGACACCGAGTTCGGCCATGCGCTCGGTGTCGGGCTGAACCTGGAACTGCCGCACCTCGCCACCGATCGGCACGACCTGCGCCACGCCGGGGATGGCCATCAGGCGCGGGCGCAGCACCCAGTCGGCGTGCTCGCGCACGGCCATCGGCGAGACCTTGGCGGTGTCGATCGGGATGGCGATCTGCATCACCTCGCCCATGATCGAGCTGACCGGCCCCATGTGCGGCGTGATGCCATCGGGCAGGGCCTCGCCCATCGTGCCCAGTCGCTCGGCCACCATCTGCCGCGCGCGGTAGATGTCGGTGGACCAGTCGAAGCTCACGTAGACGAAGGACAGGCCGGCGCTCGATGTGGAGCGCACCGCCTGCACGCCGGGCAGGCCACCCAGCGAGGTCTCCAGCGGGAAGGTGATGAGTTGTTCGACCTCTTCGGGGGCCATGCCGCCGGCTTCGGTCATCAGCGTGACGGTGGGCTGGTTGAGGTCGGGGAAAACATCGACCGGCGTGCGCGACAGCGTGTAAGCGCCCTGGGCCATCAGCACCGCGGCGCTCAGCACAACCAGCAGGCGGTTGGCCAGGGAGGTGTCAAGGAGCCATCTGAACATGGTGGGCTCCTTCTTCAGCGAACCTGGTTGACCAGGCTGGCGCCTTGCACCAGCACCTGCTCACCCGCCTTCAGCCCGGCGGTGACGCGCACGCGCGTGCCGTCCAGCGGTGCGTGCGTGACCCAGCGCGGCTCGAAGCGCTCGGGCGCGGTCTGCACCCAGGCGATGTCCTGGTTGCCCGCGCCCTTGACGAGCGCGGCGCGGGGCAGGGCGATGCCGGGCAGGGCCTGGCGGGTCTGCGCAATCACCTTCACGGCCTGGCCCAGCACGAGGCCGCTCAAGGCCTGCGCGTCACCGCTGAAGACGATGGGCAGGGCCTGATCGCGCAGGCTGCGTGCGGCGCCCACCTGTTGCAGCGGCACGCTGGTCTCGCTCAGCACGAGGTGGGCCGAG
>NZ_DCXA01000290.1:14346-15481 GCF_002328915.1 Aquabacterium sp. UBA2148 | reverse complement strand
GAGCCGATCTGCTGCGCCTGGCTCGGGTCGCGCACCAGGGCCTCGATGCGCTGGCGGCGCGGGTCGATCACCTCGTAGAGGATGTCGCCAGGCTGCACGACCTGGCCGGCCACGACCTGGGCCGAGGCGATGACGCCGGAGACGGGCGCGACGAGCGCATCGCGGCGCGAGAGGCCGCCCCTCAAGGCGCTCAGCCGTGCGCGCAGGCCCTCGACCTCGGCGGTGGCGGCTTCGGTGTCCTTGCGGGCCACGGTGTCGGCGAGTTCGTGCAGCCGCGCGAGGCGGCGCTCGGCCACCTGCAGCGCGCCACGCAGCTCGGCTTGTTGCGCGCGCAGGCCGGCCTGCTCGATCGAGCCGGTGGTGGGCTCGATGTGGGCCAGCACCTGGCCTTGTCGCACGGCCTGTCCCAGCGATGGCAGGCCCTTGGGGCCAGCGATCACGCGCCCGGCGAGCGCGGCTTGCACGCGGCCACCGGCGTTGGGGTCCATCACCACCTTGGCGGGCAGCTCGAAGGCCTGGGGCCACTGGCCAGCTTGCACCGCCAGCGTGCGCAGGCGCAGTTGCTGCTGGGCCGCCTCGGGCATCAGCACGCTGCCATCGCCTTGGCGGCGAGGAGCGTCGCGCAGCGTGGCGGCGGGTGGTGGTTCGTCTTCGTGCTCGTGGCCTTCGTGAGACCACACCAGCGTGGAAAAGGAGCAAGTGCCGATGAGCACAAGGCCCATGAGGGCGCGGCGCAGCGGGGACAGGTTCTGGGGCGAAGTGGGGGACATGAGATCAAGTCGAATGGGGTGGAGCGGGCCCGAGCCAAGGTGGCGGGCGGCTGTGGGCGCGAGAGCTGAGGTCATGGCGTTCACTCCGGCAGCAGGCCGGCGGCCTGGCGCCACGCGGAGGTGGCGGCGGCCAGGTCGATGGCGGCCAGCGCGGCCTGGCGGGCTGCTTCTTGCGCTTCCTGCGCGATGCGCAAGCGCGTGGGCAGGTCGGTCTCGCCCAGGCGGAAGGACTTGTCGAAAAA
This sequence comes from Aquabacterium sp. UBA2148, assembly GCF_002328915.1. NCBI lineage: Bacteria > Pseudomonadati > Pseudomonadota > Betaproteobacteria > Burkholderiales > Sphaerotilaceae > Aquabacterium > Aquabacterium sp. UBA2148. Next base: position 14,469 of record NZ_DCXA01000290.1, on the reverse strand, counting down.
GCCCTGGCTTTCTTGCGCGAGCTTGGCGCGGCGCTGTGCGGCGTGGTGCGCGCGCTGGGCCGCGTGCCAGCGGGCTTGAGCGCCATCGAGCGCGGCCTGGCCCTGCTGGTGCTGGCGCGCGGC
>NZ_DCXA01000290.1:4053-14236 GCF_002328915.1 Aquabacterium sp. UBA2148 | reverse complement strand
CTCGGTGGCATCGGCGTGCGCGCGGGCCGCGAGGGCACGCTGCGCGGGCGACTCGCCCCAGGGCAGGCGCAGGCCAACGGTGAGCTGGCGTTGGCGGGGCTCGCCACGCTGGTCCCGGCTGTGCACCGTGCCCAGCAGCAGCTCGGGGTTGGCGCGCGATTGCGTGTCGGCCAGCTCGGCGGCCTGGCGGGCGGTGGCGGCCTGCTGGTCCAGCTCGCGCACCAGCGGGTGTTGGGCCAGGTCGGACGGGGCTTCGCCGGGAGCAGGCTCCGCGCCGATGGGCCATGCGCCGCTGGTGGCCGTGACGGGGGCGAGCACCGTGCCTTGCGACGATGTCTCCTCGGCAGACGCGGCAACCAGGGTGGGCAGCGGCCATGGTCGAGCACTGCCCAGCACCCCCTGCAAGAACTGCCACGCCTGCATGCCTTGCCCTTCGGCGTGGGCCTGAGCCGACTGGGCCAGCGCCAGCGCGCCATCGGCCTGGTGCGCATCGGCTCGGGCGAGGTCACCGGCGCGCACACGGCGGTGCACGTCGTTGCTCAGGGCCTGGGCGTGCTCGACCTGGGTGCCGGTCAGCGCCAGCTCGGCGCGCGCGCGCTGCCACGCCCACCAGGCCTCGCGCACCTGGCCAGCGAGCTGAAGCCGGGCGCTGGCGAGCCGGGCGTCAAGGGCCTGCTCTTCTTGTGTGGCCAGGGCCTGGCTGCGCGAGCGCTGGCCGGGCAGCCACAGGGGCAGGGCCACGCCCACCTCCAGCTCTTGCGCACCCCGGTCGGTGCCAGGTCGGTCGGTCTGTGCGCGCAGCTCCAGCGCGCCGGGTTGAGCCGTCCAGGCTTCGGCGGCCTGACGGGATGCCGCCAGTGCGCTGCGCCGCGCGGGCAGTGCTTGAGGCAGGGGGTGCGTGGCCCAGGCTTGTTCAAAGGCCTGGGCCAGGGTTTCGGGGGGCTGTGCGGGGGCGTTCTGCGCCGTGACCGCCAGGGGCAGGGCGAAGGCGAGGCCAGTGGCCAGGTGCAGGGCTGGGCCCCACAAGGGGTGCGGGTGTCGGTGCATGCGATGCGTCTCCGTGGATGAGGGCGGATGGCATCGGCGAGGCACACCAAGCCCAACGCAGGCAAGGCGTCGGGCAGCGCCCGCTCAGCTCGCCGAGTTCGCAGAACTCACCGAGGCGCGGACGCAGGTGTCAACGGTGTCAAAGGGGCCACGCCATGGCCACCTCGCCGATCAGGCGAGGGCGGACCACTTGGGGCGCTCTGGCCGCTCGGTGGGCGGCGCGGGCAGGCCCTGGGCCAAGGCAGGCACGGGCGGGGCGGAGGCGGACATCGCGTGCACCAGCCGAACTTCGTGGGCCAGCACCGTGCCGCCATGGCAGACGTGGCAGTCGCTGTGCGCGCTGGCGGCGCCTTCACCCGGGGTGGCGGGTTCGCCAGGCGCACCGTGTGCGTCGTCCTGGCTGGCTTCGGCCACCGTGGTGTGCGCGTGCGCGTGCTCGGGCTGGTGGTGCCCGATGTGGTGGCTCGCGGCATCGCCTTCGTGCTGGCAATACGGTGCCGCCGCAGCCCAGACGGATTGCAGCGGGAGCAGCACCAGCAAAAAGAGGGCGACGAGGCGACGCATGGCGGTCATCTTACCGTCAGCGCCTGTCAGCCCATTTCATGTCAGCCCACTTGGACCAGGGGCTCTTGGCTCGCGGTGTCGGGCGAAGCCATGCAGCGGTGCAGCCGGCGAAAGTCGCGCGGGGCCATGCCTGTCCATTGCTTGAAGGCGCGCGTGAAGCTGTTGCGGTCGGTGAAGCCCAGGGTTTCGCTCAGGGTGTCGATGTCGACCTGCCCCACCTTGAGCTGCGTGACCGCGTGCTCGTAGCGGCAGCGCGTCTGGATGTCGCCATAGACCTGGCCTTCGTCTTTGAGGCGCCGCTGCAAGGTGCGCGGGTGCAGACCCAGGTGCTCGGCCACGTTCTGGATGCCCTGGCCCATCCATTTCGGCTGTTGCTTGAACAGCAGCTCGATGCGTTCGGTCAGCGTGGTGAAGCGAGGCGAAGGCAGGCTTTGCTCGATGAAGCCTTGCAGCTGCCGATGCAGGGCCGGCAGGGCGCCGGGCAAGCGCAAGTCCAGCATCGCGGAAGGGAACACCGCGGCGTTGCGCGCCTGGCGGGTGCGCACGGGCACACCGAACTGCATCTCGCAGACCGAGCGCAAGGGCCCCGGGTCGTGTTCGAACTCGACGCGCGTGGCCATGTTGCGACCGCCCAGCAGCATGCGGCTGAACTTGTTGAGGCTGGCCATGGAGACCTCGGCGAAGTAGCCGGCGGCCTTGGGCGGGTCGCCGTCGAGCTGCTCGACCTCGATGACGATGGCCGACTCCTGCTTGCCCTCGACCAGGTGGATGTGCAGCCCGTGGAACATCTGGCTGGACCAGTTCAACACGGGCATGGCCTCGCGCACCGTGGGGCTGGTGGCCAGGAAGGTTTCGATGGCAGGCAGGGTGTCGAAGCCGTGGCACTCGCCGATCACCAGCGGGAAGTGGTGCGTGGGCGCAGCCTGCCCGACGCAGCGCATCATCATCTCCAGCATGCCGTCGCGGCGGATGTGGTGTGCGCCCAGGTGGTCGATGCCCAGGCCGGCCTGCTCCAGCAGGGGCGGCAGGTTGATGTGACACAGGGCCGCAGCCCTCACCCACGCGCTGGCGCACGGGAAGGGGATGAGCTCGGTGGCCGAGGCGGGCAAGGGGTGTCGCATGGCTGCATTGAATGCGATTGATCGCGACATGAGAATGGCGGATCGCGACAAGATGCTGCGCAATGCGACAGCCAACTCAGCCGTTGCCCAAGCCCAGCAGGCGGTTGCGCAGCTCTTCCGGCACGTTGGGGCCCATGAACATGCGCAGGTAGATCTGGTAGGCCAGTTCGCTGTTGATCGGCTTGTCGTTGAGCTGGCGGTCGTTGAGCGACGCGATGATGCCCGCCCCGGGCTGCCAGTCGATGTTGACCTTGTCGCCCTGCTCGACGCGCTTGACGTTGTTGTAGATGGCGCCGATCTCGGCGACTTCGTTGATCAGGGCCTTGAACTCGCTGTCCGTGGCCGCCTGTTTGAAGTCGGCCAGGAAGATGCGCGAGACGGTCGACTGCGAGAAGTCGCGCAGCAGCAGCATCTGGATGCGGCGCGGCCCGTCGAGTTTCATGATGGCCTCGAGCGTGGTCAGGCGCTCAGGCAGGTACAGCGCGACGATGTTGGACTTGTAGTAACCCCGACGGCGCACGCCAGCGCCGTTGAGCACCAGCTTCTTGCCGCGCACGAAGGTCGTGGTGGCCACGTCCACGCCATCGATTTTGGCGGTGGTCTGGGACAGGGCCTGTGTCGGCCAGCCGAGAGCGCCCACAGCCAGGGTCAGCCATTGGCGGCGGTCGAGGTGGGCTCGCGAGGGGTGCATGCAAGGGCTCCGCAGTTGGGGCGTCCGGTCGGATCAGAGGCGCGATTGTGCGCAAGCCGCGAGCTTCGCCCACCCTGAAGTGTGGCGAATCGGTGCAAATCCTGATCGCGCAGGACGCGGGCGTGTCGAAATGCGCGCCTCAGGCTGCCAGCGTCTGTCGCACGGCGTGCTCCCACCGCGCCATGCGGGCCGCGGCCTCGGCGCGCGAGAGCGTGGGCAAGAAGCGGCGGTCAACCTGCCACTGCGCTTCGAGTTCGCTCAGGTTGCGGTAGACGCCCGTGGCCAGGCCGGCCAGGTAGGCGGCACCCAGGGCCGTGGTCTCGATCACCTTGGGGCGCACCACCGGGATGCCCAGCAAGTCGGCCTGGATTTGCATCAGCAGGTCGTTGGCGCAGGCGCCGCCGTCCACGCGCAGCTCGCTGACCGGGGAGCCGCCATGCGCCACGGCATCGCGGCTCATGGCCTGCAGCAGGGCCGCGCTCTGGAACGCGATGCTCTCCAGCGCAGCGCGCGCGATGTGCGCCACCGTGCTGCCACGCGTCAGGCCCAGGATGGCTCCGCGCGCGTCACCGGCCCAGTAGGGCGCGCCCAGGCCCGTGAAGGCCGGCACGAAAACCACGCCACCGGCGTCGGGCACGCTTTCAGCCAGCTGCTGCACCTCGCCCGAGGCGCGGATGGCCTGCAGGCCGTCGCGCAGCCACTGCACCACCGCCCCGCCGATGAACACGCTGCCTTCGAGCGCGTAGGCGTGGCGAGCATCGGGCTGGGCCGCCGCCGTGGTCAACAGGCCGTTCTGGCTGGCCTGGGCCTGGTCGCCCGTGTGCATCAGCATGAAGCAGCCGGTGCCGTAGGTGTTCTTGGCCAGGCCGGGGCGGAAGCACGCTTGGCCGAACAGCGAGGCCTGCTGGTCGCCGGCCACGCCGCCGATGGGCAACTGGCCGCCCAGCAGCGTGGTGTGGCCGAATTCGCTGGACGATGGGCGCACCTCGGGCAGCACCGCGCGGGGGATGTCGAACAGGCGAAGCAGGTCGTCGTCCCACTGGCCGGTGTGGATGTTGAACAGCATGGTGCGCGAGGCGTTGCTCGCGTCGGTCAGGTGCTCGCGGCCTTCGGTCAGCTGCCAGATCAGCCAGCTGTCGATGGTGCCGAAGGCCAGCTCGCCACGCTCTGCCGCTTCGCGCGCACCCGGCACCTGATCGAGGATCCAGCGCAGCTTGGTGGCCGAGAAGTAGGCGTCGGTGCGCAGGCCGGTGCGCTGCTGCACCAGGGCTTCGGCGCTGCCGCCGCATCGGGCATCGTGCTGGCCGGCGCGCAACTCGGCGCAGAAGGCTTCCGTGCGCCGGTCCTGCCAGACGATGGCATGGTGGATGGGCTCGCCCGTGCGGCGGCTCCACACCACCGTGGTCTCGCGCTGGTTGGTGATGCCGATGGCGCGCACCTGCTGCGGTGTGGCGCCCACCTGGGCGAGGACCTCGCGCGCGGTTTCAAGCTGGATGCGCCAGATGGTGCGCGCGTCGTGCTCGACCCAGCCCGGTTGCGGGTAGACCTGCGGCAGCTCGCGCTGCGCCATGGCGGCGATCTGGCCTTCGGGCGTGAAGAGGATGCTGCGCGAGCTGGAGGTGCCCTGGTCGAGGGCGAGCAGGTAGGTCGGGGTCGTCGTGGAAGTCGTGTTCATGGGGCCACCACACAGGTCACGCCGGCCTCGGCCAGCAGTTGGGGGAAGGGCTCGGGCGGGGGCGCGTCGGTGAACAGCATGTCCACCTCGTCCAGGCGCGCCTGGTGCACCATGGCCTCGCGCCCGAACTTGCTCTGGTCGGCCAGCACCCACACCTGGCGGGCGTGCTCGATGATGGCGCGCGCCACCTTCACCTCGCGGTAGTCGAAGTCGCGCAGCGAGCCGTCGGCCTCGATGCCGCTGATGCCGATCAGGGCGATGTCGACCTTGAAGAGGCGGATGAAGTCCACGGTGGCTTCGCCCACGATGCCGTGGTCGCGCGAGCGCACCACGCCGCCGGCGATGATGACCTCGCAGTCGGCGTTGTCGGCCAGGATGGCGGCCACGTTGAGGTTGTTGGTGATGACGCGCAGCCCGCGGTGGTGCATGAGCTCGCGCGCCACGGCTTCGGTCGTGGTGCCGATGTTGAGGATCAGCGAGCAGTTGTGCGGCACGCGCTCGGCCACCGCGCGCGCGATGCGCGATTTCTCGTCGGCCTGCAGCGCCTGGCGCTGGCGGTAGCCGATGTTCTCGGTGGTGGACGAAGGCAGGCGCACGCCGCCGTGAAAGCGCGTGAGCAGGCCGGCGTCGGCGAGCTGCTGCACGTCTCGGCGCACGGTCTGCAGCGTGACGCCGAACTGTTCGGCCAGGGCTTCGACGCTGACCGAGCCGCGGGCGCGGACCTCGTCGAGCAGGGCGGCGTGGCGGGTCTTGATGCTCATGGTGGGGTGGCGCGGTTTTCGTTGGCCAGAAAAAAGCGAACAGGCCGAGCGAACAGACGCGAGTCTACGCGCCGGTGCTTGACTTGTTCATCCGGGATAACGAAAATGCAACGCGCTCAAAGCGAATAAAACGCGCGTTCGTTTCGCGGCCAGCGTGAAGGCCGCGATCTGTTGCACTGCATGAAAACCTCCAAGCCATGAACGCCCCTGTCCCCTTTCACCCGCCGGCCGAACACGACGTCCTCGTGGTCGGGGGCGGCATCAATGGCGTCGGCATCGCGCGCGACCTGGCGGGCCGGGGCCTGTCGGTCTGCCTGGTCGAGCAGGACGACCTGGCCAGCCACACCTCATCGGCTTCCACCAAACTGATCCACGGTGGCCTGCGCTACCTGGAGCATCGCGAGTTCGGCCTGGTGCGCAAGGCCCTGGGTGAGCGCGAGGTGCTGCTGCGCAGCGCGCCGCACATCATGTGGCCGCTGCGCTTCGTGCTGCCCCACGACCCCGGCATGCGGCCCGCCTGGTTGATCCGCCTGGGCCTGTTCTTTTATGACCACCTGGCGCGCCGCGAGGTGCTGCCGGGCTCCGGTGGTATCGACCTGCGCCGCTCGCAACTGGGCGTGCCGCTGCACCCGCACTTCAAGCGCGGCTTCGTTTACTCCGACGGCTGGGTGGACGACGCCCGCCTGGTCGTGCTCAACGCCATCGACGCGCGCGAGCGCGGCGCCACCGTGCTCACCCGCACCCGCTGCGTGAGGGCCGAGCGAGGCGCCACGCACTGGCAGGCCACCCTGCAGGGCGCCGACGGCGTGCGCCACGTGCGCGCCCGCGCCCTGATCAACGCGGCTGGCCCCTGGGCCGAGCGCTTCCTGCGCGATGTCGCCCACGCGCCCGGCGGCGAGCGCCTGGCCTCGCGAAGCCTGCGCCTGGTCAAAGGCAGCCACATCGTCGTGCTGCGCCAGTTCGAGCACGACCACGCCTACATCTTCCAGAACCCCGATGGCCGCATCATCTTCGCCATCCCCTACGAGCGCGACTTCACCCTCATCGGCACCACCGACCAGGAGGTCCATGACCCGCTGGATGCGCGCTGCGAGGCCGACGAGGTGGCCTACCTGTGCGAGCAGGCCAGCCGCTACCTGGCGCAGGCCATCCGCCCCAGCGACGTGGTCTGGACGTACTCCGGCGTGCGCCCTTTGCTGGATGACGCCTCAGGTGACCCGTCTGCCGTCACCCGCGACTACCTGCTCGAGCAGGACGAACGCGCCGCGCCTTTGCTGACGGTCTGGGGCGGCAAGATCACCACCTACCGCCAATTGGCCGAGGACGCCGCGACCACGGTGTGCCGTCAGCTGGGCGTGAATCGTCCGGCCTGGACGCGAGGCGCCAGCCTGCCGGGCGGCGACCTTTCGGCGTGGACCCCGGTGACAGGGCGCCCTGACGAAGACTTCTCGCGTTTTGTGCTGGCGCTGTGCGGGCGCCACCCTTGGCTGCCCGCCAACCTGGCGCACCGCCTGGCCCGTGCGCACGGCTCGCGCATCGAGCTGCTGCTGGGGGCCGCCCGTTGCATGGCCGACCTGGGTGCCGAAGTGGTGCCGGGCGTGCACGAGGCCGAGTTGCGTCACCTGATGCGAAGCGAGTGGGTCACCTGCGCCGACGACGTGCTGTGGCGACGCAGCAAGCTGGGCCTGCACCTCACGCCCTCGCAGCGCGAGGCGGTGGCGCATTGGTTCGCAAACCAGCGCCCCCTTGCCTTGGGCGGGGCTGTGAGCTCGGCCCTGTTCCCGGCGTCGAACGCCGCAGCCCCCCACACGATCCACGAGGACCTGCCAGCATGAAAACTTCCGACGGCTTGATTCTGCACACGCGCCTGTGGCGTGCCCCTGCACCTGCCCTCGGCACCGCCGTGCTGGTGCACGGCCTGGGCGAGCACATCGGGCGCTACGAGCACGTGGCCGAGCACCTCGTGGCCCAGGGCTGGGACGTGCGCGGCTTCGATCACCGTGGCCATGGTCGATCGGGTGGTCGCCGTGGCGACATCGCCCAGCCCGACAGCCTGTTGCGAGACCTCGGTGCGTTCATCGACGAGGTGCGCCGCACCGATGCCGCGCGCCCGCTGGTGCTGATCGGGCACAGCCTGGGCGGCCTGGTGGTGGCGCGTTTCGTGGCCGAGGCCGTGGGCCCCGAGCCCGCTGCCTGGAGTCGACCGGTTGACGGGGTGGTGCTGTCGTCGCCTGCCATCGACCCGGGGCTGAGCGCCGTGCAAAAAGCCTTGCTGGCGGTGGCGCCTCGCCTGTTGCCGCACCTGTGCGTGAACAACGGGCTCAAGCCCGAGTGGATCTGCAACGACCCGGCGGTGGTGCAGGCCTATTTGCAAGACCCCATGGTGCACGACCGCATCAGCGGCTTGCTGGGCCGCTTCATCGCCGATGCGGGCCAACTGACGCTGGCGCGTGCCTCGGCATGGCAGGTGCCAACCTTGTTGATGTGGTCCGGGCAGGACCGTTGCGTCAGTCCCGTGGGCTCGCTCAAGCTGTCTCAGGCGTTGCCCGAGAGCCTGTGCACCGCAAGGGCCTTCCCCGAGCTGGCCCATGAAATCCTCAACGAGCGTGAGCGAAGCGAGGTGTTGGCGCAGTTGAGTGCCTGGCTGCGCGCCACGTTGGTCGACGCGACACACGCGCAAAGGCGGCAAGCCTGAGGCCTGGAACGCGGGGCTGGGCAAACCCCAGGGGCGCCTTTACAATCCGCTCGCCTCAGGTGTCCTTGGGGCCGCGCGAGCGGTCTGCAAGGGTGAAACGGGAAGTTCGGTGCGCAGGCCCTTCGGTCTGCCCATCCCGACGCTGCCCCCGCAACGGTGAAGCGAGTCAAGGCGATCGACGGTGCCACTGTGCTGCGAAGCATGGGAAGGCGGATCGCTGGCCCACAAGGCGCTCGCGAGCCCGGAGACCGGCCTGAAGCATGGACCCGGTTGCTGCGGTGGGCGGCGAGGCGGTGACGACACGCCTTCGGCCTTTTCACGTGGCCCGACCCGGCGTGCACGTGCCTGTCTCTCTCCTCCCTTCGTTCGGCCGGTTGGCTCGAATGCGCCCACGGATGGTGGGCGCCGGAGGAACAACATGCGATTCAAGCTTCTCTCTGTCCCGGCCTGCGCGGCCACCCTGGCCCTGGCCTGCATGGCTCAGGCCCATGCGGCTGGCCCTTTTGCCCCGGCCGCCGGCAAACCTGGCTCCACCGCCATCAGCAAGGACAGCGCGTCCTTCGTGCAATGGGCCACCGGCTGGGAGGACTACCTGCCTGGCCCCAACGTCGACGCGCAATGGAAGACGCCCGAGAAGGCTTTGGGCAAGGCCCAAGGCACCTCCACCGACATCGTCGTGCTGGGTGACGCTGGCCGCATCACCCTGACCTTTGGTGGGGCGATCTACAACGGCGCTGGCGCCGACTTCGCGGTGTTCGAAAACAGCTTCAGCGACACCTTCCTGGAGCTGGCTTTCGTCGAGGTCTCGTCCAACGGCGTCGACTTCTTCCGTTTCCCCAGCTACTCGTTCACGCCCGCACCGGTGGGCGGCTTCGGCAACATCGACCCGACCAACATCGATGGCCTGGCCGGCAAGTACCGCCAGGGTTTCGGCACGCCCTTCGACCTGGACTCGCTGGCTGGCACCGCCGGCCTGGACGTGGACAACGTGCGCTTCGTGCGCATCGTCGACGTCATCGGTCGTGGTCAGGAGTTCGACAACTACCCCTCGCAGTACGGCGGCCCGCACGCCATCTACGACCCGTACCCGACCACGGGCAGCGGTGGCTTCGACCTCGACGCTGTGGGTGTCATCCACTTTGCGCCCGTGCCTGAGCCTCAGACCTGGGCGTTGATGGGCGCGGGCCTGCTGGCCCTGGGCGCGCTGCAGCGCCGTCGTCGCTCAGCCTGAACAGCCTGATCGGTCGGCACAGACCGATCGATTCACATCACCGAACTGGTTGAGGGGCGCGTCCACAGCGGACTGTCCCCTCAACCCTGCACTGGACCCACGCACCATGAACACATCCCTTTTCACCGCGACCCTGGTGGCCGCCAGCCTGATGAGCACCGGCGCGCACGCCGCGCTGACCATCAGCACCTTCGACGACCTGACGCTGAGCGCAGGCAGCCAGTTCCTGCCTGGCGCCACCACCTCGTTCACCAGTGGCGCCGCAACCTTCAGCCACGACTTCACCGACTGGGGCGGTGGCTGCTGCTGGAGCGGCTGGACCTACTCCAACCAGACTGACACCACCACGCCCGGCTTCGAGAACCAGTTCAGCGCCTACGCCGGCTCGGGCGCTGGCG
>NZ_DCXA01000290.1:0-3978 GCF_002328915.1 Aquabacterium sp. UBA2148 | reverse complement strand
GGCGGCTCGGCCAACTATGCGCTGGCCTACCTGGGCTCGCCCGTGGTGCGCTTTCAGGCTCCGGCCGAACTCGCCAGCGTGGACGTGAGCAACACCACCTACACGGCCTTGTCGATGCTGCAAGGTGACTCGTTCGCCAAGAAGTTTGGTGGCGCAAGCGGCAATGACGCCGACTTCCTCAAGCTCACCTTCATCGGCCTGAACGCGGCCGACCAGGTAACCGGCCGTGTGGACTTCTACCTGGCCGACTACCGCTTCGCAGACAACAGCCTTGACTACGTGATCGGCAATTGGGCCAGCGTGAACTTGAGTTCGTTGGGCACGGTGTCGGCGCTGAAGTTCGAGCTGAGCTCGTCCGACAACGGTGACTTCGGCATGAACACGCCGGCTTATTTCGCCATCGACAACCTGGCCGTGACGGCGGTGCCTGAGGCATCTTCTATGGCGATGATGCTGGTGGGGTTGGTGGGGGTGGCCGGAGTCTCGGGCCTGCGTCGCCGATCGCTGCGATGAGCGGCGGTGCGCTTGCGGACCGTGCCCTGGCCAAGTGGCCGGGGCAGTCAATGCCGGGACTGAATCGGCGCGTTGTGGCGGCCCTCGGCTCGGCGTTGGGCTTGGCCGCAGGCATCGCCACCGCGCAGGTACCTGGCGCTTCGACACCGGACACCGCGAAGCCGCCGTCGCAGCAGCAGCCAGAGGGTAGCGAGTTGACGCTGCCCGAGGTCAGCGTGCGCGCGAGCGACGCGGCAAAGGCCGCCAGCGCACCGGGCGCCGCCGCCCGCAACGTCACGGTGATCACGGCCCGGGACATCGCTCGCGCCAGCGCGAGCTCGGTGTCCGACCTTCTGGCCACCGAGGCCAACCTGGCGCTGCAGAGCTACTTCGGCAACGACCGCAGCGCCACCCTCGACATGCGCGGCATGGGCGAGACCGCCAGCAGCAATGTGCTGATCGTGGTCGACGGCGTGGTCATCAACGAGAACGACCTGTCGGGCGCCAACCTGTCGTCGCTGTCCCTCAGCGAAGTCAGGCAGATCGAGGTGGACCGGGGCGGTGGCGCCATCGAGCACGGCAGTGGCGCGGTGGCAGGCGTGGTGCGCATCACCACCATGCCCGAGCTCGACGAAGGCGAGCAGCGAGGTCGCGCGCAGTTGCGCGTGGGCACCTTGGGCGAGCGCATCGGCGACGTGCAACTGGCCGCCCAAGCCGGCGCATGGACGCCCGTGCTCCAACTCCACCGGGGCCGTGACCCGGGTTGGCGAGACAACGGGGAATTCGACAGCACGCGCGCGGCGCTGAGCCTGCGCTGGCAGGGCTCGGTCGGCGGCGCCAAAGCCGATGCGCTGGCGCGCCTGGTGCGCCAGCGCGATCGCTACGGCTTGCCGGGCCCGGTCTCGCGGGACGTGTTCGAGTCGGGCAGCGAGCGCGAGCTGCGTGCGACACGGGCGCCGCTGGAAGGCGGGCGCACCGAGCTCGACCGGCAGGACCTGGGTGCCAGCCTGGACTTCGGCGCGATCGGCCAACTCACGTGGGGCAGCAGCCACCGCGAGCGGCGCAACCCCTTCTACGAAGGCGTGGACCCAGACCGACCGCTGGCCGAGCAGGAGCAACTGACAGCTTCCGAGCGCTGGGACCACCAGTTGAACCACCGCATCGGCTTCGATGTGGCCGGACGCGCCCAACAGGTTAACCTGGGCTGGAGCCGCATGGACGGCAGCTATGAGCGCTTGGACAAGCCCAGCGGCACACCCGGTCACCAGCGCCTGAGTGGTGACGCTGCCTCGCAAGCCTGGAGCCTTGCGACCACGCTTAGCCTTGATCAGGCTGTCACCGTGCAAACAGGCGCGCGATGGACGCGATTCGAGACCACGCGCGAAAATCAAAGGTGGGCACAAAACTGTGGCTTCTTGCCGCCTTGCTCGCCCTACGCTTATGAAGAAGTCGAGGCGCCCAGGTCTGGTGACTGGTTCAACCGGCTTGGTGAGATCGGCATCACATGGCAGCCCATCGAGGGCACCGACATCTTCGTGCGCCGCAACGGCACCTTCCGCGCGCCCAACCTCGACGAGCTCAACAAGGCGGCCGACAACTTGCGCCCGCAGCGTGGCGTCACGCAGGAGCTGGGCTGGCGCCAACGCGCAGGCGAGCGGCTGTCGTGGTCCGTGACCTGGTTCGACATGCGCCTGCAAGACGAGATCTACTACGGCCGTGACGCCGCAGGCGATGAACTCAACCGCAACCGCGACGAGGCCTCGCGCCGCCAAGGCGTGGAGCTGTCGGGGCGCTGGCAGCCCGCGCGCAACTGGCGCCTGAACGGCATGGTCAGCTACCTGGTGCCCAGCCTGGCGGGGCGCGCGGGTGACATCCCGCTGGTGGCCCGAACCACGGCCAGCCTCTCCCTGGGATGGCAACCCAGCCCAGCCTGGCAGTCGGCGCTGTCGGTGCGCCACGTGGGGCCGCGTCGCGATGGCAATGCGGACAACGTCAGCAGCGCCACCAATGCGGGCAGCCCGCCGCTGGCTCGCCTGCGCGCCCACCAGGTGGTGGACGCCGTGGTGCGCTACCGCCAGGACGACATCGAGCTGGCCTTGGGGGTGAACAACCTGTTTGACGAGCGCTACAGCACCCTCGCATTCAGCCAGACCTACTACCCCATGCCCGGGCGGCAAGCGCACACCACGCTGAGCGTGCGGTTCTGAAGGCCGCGCTGTGGCGTGGGGTCCTTTGCAGCCTGATCAGTGCTTGTGATGGCCGTGCCCGTGGTCGTGGCCGTGCTCTTCGGTGGCCGGGCCCATCTTCTTGGCCGGCACCTTGACGTCGATGGTCGTCTGCTTCTTCTGCGCGTCTTCGACGACGAGCTTGATGGGCACGGTGCTGCCATCGGGCAGGGGCTTTTTCAGGCCCATCAGCATGATGTGGTACGAGCCGGGCTTGAGCGACACCGCTTGTCCGGCAGGCAAGGGCAGCGATGCGACGGCGCGCATCTTCATCACGTCGCCTTCCATCTTCATCTCATGGACTTCGACCGTGCCCGCCACGGGCGAGCTGCCTCCGACGAGCTTGCTGTCCTGCTTGGCGGTGAGGTTGGCGAACATGCCGGTGGCCTGCTGGCCTGGCACGGTGGCGCGCACCCAGGCGTCGCTGACCGCAACTTGGGACCAGGCCGTGCCGGCCATGCCAAGCAGGATCGCCGCGATCAGGCGACGGGATGGGGTGGTGATGCGTTGGTTCTTCATGGCGGTCTCCTTGAGGGGCAAAGCAGCAGGTGTCATCCTGCCATCAAAGTCGCTGGACCCACTTGACCCACCAGCGGCGGCCAGGTTCCGGCACCCGGGTGCTCAGCGTGGAGCCCAGCGAGCCCCAGCTGCGGTCGACGCTGTGGTTGATGTGTTCAACGTATGAGCGGTCGAATGCGTTGTCCACCCCGACGGCCAGGCTGGCCTGCCAGGGCAGTTGACGACGAACGGACGCGTTGACGACGCTGAAGCCGGGCGTGGCCTCGTTGACGTCCAGGCCATTGGTGTTGCCCTGGTTGAACGCGTACCGGTCTTGACGCGCCGCGCCGCGCCATTCAACGCGGGCTTGCCAGGGGCCTGAGCGCCAGTCGGTGTTCAGTCGCAGCTCGTGCGGGGGCGTTTGTGCCAGCGGGCGACGCTCGCTCAGGTTGTCGGCGCGCACCCGGCTGAAGGCCGCAGAGCTGGACCAGCTGGGGCTCCATTGCCAGCGGCCTTCGAGCTCCCAGCCCACGCGCCTGGCCTGCACGTTGCGTGCGGTGGTGCCACTGGTCAGCAAGATGAAGTCGTCGATGCGGCTGTGGAAGGCGTCCAGGCTCAGCTGCCACGGGCCCGCTGTCCCGCCCACGCCGGCGTGCAGCTCGCGGTTGGTCTCGGGGGCCAGCTTCAATGCGTCCACGCTGCCCACCTCGATGGGGTCGGGCGCCCGCTGCGACTGGCCCCAGGCCAGGTGCGTGCGCCAGGC
>NZ_DCXA01000292.1:13582-13719 GCF_002328915.1 Aquabacterium sp. UBA2148 | reverse complement strand
ACGTCGTTGAGGATCTGCAGCAGGCCCGTGGCGGCGTGGTGCGCCTTGTTCACGTAGTGGCGCACCCGCTCCGGCGGGTTCTCTGCCAGGGCCAGGTGGGTCATGCCGATGACGGCGTTCATGGGCGTGCGGATCTC
>NZ_DCXA01000292.1:13042-13489 GCF_002328915.1 Aquabacterium sp. UBA2148 | reverse complement strand
GGCTCATGTTGGCCAGGAAAGCCGATTTGGCGCTGGCTGCGGCCTGGGCGTCTTCGGTGGCCGCATTCAAGGCCGCTTGCGTTGCCTTGCGCTGGGTGATGTCTTCGACGATGACGAAAAACAGGTCGGGGTCTTCGTCGCACAAGCTCATCATGGTGACGTCGGCATCGAAGCGTGCTCCGTCCAGGCGGCGATGCGCCCATTCAAAGCGCACGGCGGCCTGGCTGTCTCGGCACGCCTGCATGTGCCCCTGGGCAAGCTGGGCCAGGGCTTCTTGTTCCCCCTCATCGGAGCCGCTGAGCGGTGGCTCCCAGGGCTTGAGCCCGGTCAGGTCTTGCGCGGCCAGCGCGTGAAACAGTTCCACCGTTGCCGGGTTGCAGCGCTCGATGCCCCGCCTGGCATGCAGGAAGAAGTAAGCCAAGGGGGCATTGCGGTAGGCGAGCTCGA
>NZ_DCXA01000292.1:11442-12946 GCF_002328915.1 Aquabacterium sp. UBA2148 | reverse complement strand
CCTCAGTTCTGCGCGGCGCCTCGCGCTCACATCCAGCCAGTAGCCGTCGTACGTGGCTCCGCCATCTGGCGTGTGTTCGACGGCGCTGTTGACGCTCAACCAGCGCGGCTGACCGTCCAGCTTGATCTGCATTTCCTGGGGCTCCGTGGGTGGTCGCCCATCGGTTTGACCACACGCCAGCCAGGCTTTCTGGGGTGCTTGCTCCCAGTCGTCGGCCAGCGCGCCGAAAAGCCGCCGGGCGCCGGTGCCGATGTGGATGAATTGTCCCTGCCCATTGGCCTCCACCCGGTAGCGGAACAGCCCCAGCGGCAGCGCCCGGGTCATGGCCAGGGTTTCGTTGCGGGCACGCTCCAGCGCCGCATGGCGTTCGGCTCGGCGCCAGTACAGCCACAGCGATCCCCAGCCCAGCATGGCGGCGATGAGCACGTTCACCGCGCCAAAAACCAGGATGCGCTGCTCGCCCTGCAGGGGGGACATGACCCACAGGCGATAGGGGTGGTCAGGCAGGTTGACGCTTTGCGCGAGGTAGGGCTGGCCATCGATGAGCCACACGGGCAGTTGTTGCCCGCCGACCGAGATCTGTCCGTTCTGCCAGTCCAGTCGGCCGGGCATGCCCCGGTAGACGCCATCGACGTCCACGCCTCGCACCGCGGGGTCTGCGGCGTCCGGCATCAGGTGGATCAGGTCGTCTCCACGGTTGCCCGCCACGATCATGCCGTTGCGATCGACCACGGCCAGCAGGCGGCCGCCGTTGTCGTTCATCATGCGCTGCATGGAGGGCTGATCTGTCTTGAGGATCAGCACGCCAAGGGGGCGGCCATCGCGGCTGATGCGTGCCGAAAAATTGAAGCCCGGCTTGTGGCTGACGCTGCCCATCACGAACTGAAAGCCCGCGCCCAGCTCCATGGCCTGGATGAAGTACTCGCGGGTGCGAAAGCTCGCGCCCAGGGTGGACACCGGGTCGGCATGGGCGCTGTCGGCCACTGAAATGCCCTGGGTGTCTTGCAGGTAGGCCTGCCTGATCTGGAAGTCCTGCACCAGCTTCAACAGGTGCTCGCTCATGTCCCGCACGGCAGGCGAGGCCTTGAGTTGGGCCTGCAGCGCTGCGCGTCGCTCGGGGGCTGGGGCTTCTGTGGTGGGCACAGGCTGGGTGAGCAGGAAGTCGGCCAGCGATGGCTGTTGGGCCAGCGCCTGACCGAGTGCCGCCAGCGCTCGGAAATGGGTGTCGACGCTGTCTGAAAACGCCTGCAGACGCTGGCTTCCTTGATCCAGGACATCCTGTCGGTTGTCCTGCACCCGGGCCCAGGTCAGGGCGGCGGCCAGGGCCAGGCACATCAGCAACCAGACCCCTGCGGCTCGCAACAGTCTGGCCTTGAGGCGGTCGAGTGGGCGCGGGGTGTCGCTGTGTTGGTCTGCCATCCCGTTTTCCGTCTGGTTTGTGGAGCGGGCCCCTGAGCTTGCGCGCTGGGGCCTCAGGCGGGTCTTGCGCCCGCCGTGTCGGCTC
>NZ_DCXA01000292.1:3539-11366 GCF_002328915.1 Aquabacterium sp. UBA2148 | reverse complement strand
AGCGCCCGCCGTGTCGGCTCGATTGTGATCTGATTGTGCAACGCCGCATTGGGGGCTTGCCCCCGATCACGCGGAGCGGGCTGTGGACTGCCGCAGGTGCCCCGCTGGGGGAAAGGTGGCAAAATCCCGGTTTTCCTTCGAGCCAGACGTGCGAGAGAGAGCCCATGAGCGCAGTTGTCATCAGCGGAACCGGTCTGTACCAGCCGCCGCACACCATCACCAACGCCGAGCTGGTCGAGGCCTTCAACGCCTACGTTGACCGCTTCAACACCGAAAACGCTGCTGCCATCGAGGCGGGCACCGTGCAGCCGCTGGTGCACTCCAGTGCCGAGTTCATCGAGAAGGCCTCGGGCATCAAGCAGCGCTACGTGATGGAGAAGTCCGGCATCCTGGACCCATCCCGCATGCACCCGCGCTTTCAGGAGCGCAGCGACGAGCAACTCTCCATGCTGGCCGAAATCGGCGTCGAAGCCGCCAAGAAGGCCTTGGCTGCCGCTGGCAAGACCGGCGCCGACGTGGACGGTGTGATCTGCGCCTGCTCCAACCTGCAGCGGGCCTATCCAGCCATTGCCATCGAGATCCAGGCCGCGCTGGGTGCAGGCGGCTACGCCTTCGACATGAACGTGGCCTGCTCGGCCGCCACCTTCGGTCTGGAGCAGGCGGTCAACGCCGTGCGTTCGGGCTCGGCCAAGTGCGTGCTGGTCATCAACCCCGAGATCACCTCCGGCCACCAGGAGTGGAAGGACCGCGACTGCCACTTCATCTTCGGTGACGTGGCCACGGCCACCGTCGTCGAGCGCGCCGACACGGCCACCTCGGCCGACCAGTGGGACGTGCTGGGCTCTCAGCTGGCCACGCAGTTCTCCAACAACATCCGCAACAACTTCGGCTACCTCAACCGCAGCGAAGACAGCGACCCCAATGCCCGCGACAAGACCTTCCGCCAGGAAGGCCGCAAGGTGTTCAAGGAGGTGGTGCCCATCGCCGCCGCCCACATCGAGACGCAGTTGAGCGCACTGAGCATCCAGCCCACCGACGTGCGCCGCTTCTGGCTGCACCAGGCCAACCTGTCGATGAACCAGCTCATCGTCAAGAAGCTCATCGGCGCGGAAGTCACGCCCGAGATCGCGCCGCTGATCCTGGACGAGTACGCCAACACCTCGTCGGCCGGCTCCATCATCGCCTTCCATGCGCACCGCGCTGACCTCAAGTCGGGCGACCTGGGCGTGATCTGCTCCTTCGGCGCGGGCTACTCGGTCGGCTCGGTGGTGGTGCGCAAGCGCTGACACGTTCGCCAGATGCCGATGCGGGACAATGACCGCATCCCGACACGGCCCAGCGGGTGAACCGCCGGGCCGTTTTGTTTGAATCGACGCCACTCAGGCTTTTGCAGGCCCCGAGCGCCATGAGCGACTTCACCTTCTACTGGCACGACTACGAGACCTTCGGCCGCGTGCCGCGCCGCGACCGTCCCTCTCAGTTCGCCGGTGTGCGCACCGATGCCGACCTCAACGAGGTGGGTGAGCCGCTGAAGCTGTTCTGCCAGCCAGCGCCCGACTACCTGCCCGATCCGGAGTCCTGCCTGCTCACCGGCATCCTGCCGCAGCAGTGCCTGGCTCAGGGCGTGCCCGAGCACACCTTTGCCGACGCCATCGAGCGCGAGCTGGCCGCGCCCGGCACCGTTGGCGTGGGCTACAACACCATCCGCTTCGACGACGAGGTCACCCGCCACCTGTTCTGGCGCAACCTGATCGACCCCTATGGGCGCGAATGGCAGAACGGCTGCGGCCGCTGGGACCTGCTCGACGTGGTGCGCTGCACCTGGGCCCTGCGCCCCGACGGCATCACCTGGCCGAAGCACGAAGACGGCCGCCCCTCCTTCAAGCTCGAGCACCTGACCGCCGCCAATGGCCTGGCCCACGAAGCCGCGCACGATGCGCTGTCAGACGTGCGCGCCACCGTCGCCCTGGCCCGCCTGATCAAGCAGCACCAGCCCAAGCTGTGGGACTTCTGCCTGAAGCTGCGCAAGAAGGACGCCGTGCTCGCCGAAGCTGGCCTGGACAAGCCCCGTGCCGGCTGGAAGCCTTTTGTGCACATCTCCGGCATGTATGGCCACGAGCGCGGCTGCATGGCCCTGGTGTGGCCGCTGGCCCAGCACCCCAGCAACAAGAACGAGATCCTGGTCTGGGACCTGGCGCATGACCCCGCCGAGCTGTTCGACCTCAGCGTGGCCGACATCCGCCTGCGCATGTTCACCAAGGCGGCCGACCTGCCTGAAGGCGTCACGCGCCTGCCGCTCAAGAGCATCCACATCAACAAGTCGCCCGTGGTGCTGGGCAACCTCAAGATCCTCACGCCCGAGTTGCGTGCCAAGTGGGGCATCGACGTCGAGCAGGCCTTGCAACGCGCCGAGCTGGCCGCAGCCCAAGGCAGCCGCATGGACGGCATCTGGGCCGAGGTGTTCTCGCGCCCCGAGCGCACGGCCGGTGCGGCCCCGGTGGACGTGGACGAAGACCTGTACGGTGGCTTCGTGGGCAACGACGACCGCCGCCTGCTGCAGCGCCTGCGCGGCCTCTCGCCCGAGGCCCTGGTCGACAAGCACCCGGCTTTTGCCGACGAGCGCCTGGAGGAGATCTTCTTTCGCTACCGCGCGCGCAACTTCCCCGACACGCTGAGCGACGAAGAGCAGACCCGATGGCACGAACTTCGCAGCGCCCGCCTGCACGAAGGGCAGGGTGGCGGACTCAGCCTCGCGGCTTTCTTCGAGCGCATCGACCAGTTGATGGAAGAGCGCGGCGAAGACGACGAACGCGCGCAGGACATCCTCAGCGCGCTGTACGACCATGCCGAGCAGATCGCGCCCTGACAAGACCGTCGGGGCAGGTCAGCGTGGTGTGCAAGGCGCTGCCGTGCCGATCAACCCGTCGCTCAAAGCCCTGAGCTACCTCGGCGGCTACCCGCCCGCGCTCGTGCAGCAGGTGCAAGGCCTGATCGACGCCGGCAAGCTCGGCGAGGTGCTGCGCCAGCGCTACCCCGAGGTGCACGATGTGCGCACCGACAAGGCGCTCTACGACCACGTCATGGAGCGCAAGGCCCGCTACCTGCGCGGCGCCGACCCCATCAGCAAGGTGGCCTACGACAGCAAGCTCCAGGTGATCCAGCATGCGCTGGGCACGCACACCCGCGTCTCTCGTGTGCAGGGCGGGCAGCTCAAGGCCAAGCGCGAGATCCGCGTGGCCAGCGTGTTTCGCGAGGCACCACCCGAGTTCCTGGAAATGATCGTCGTGCACGAGCTGGCGCACCTCAAGGAGCGCGAGCACGACAAGGCCTTCTACAGCCTGTGCACGCACATGGCACCGCATTACCACCAGTGGGAGTTCGACTGCCGCCTGTGGCTCACGGCGCGCAGCCTGGGCCTGTGGGCTCAGGCCTCAGCGCCCGAATAAGCGCTCCAGGAAGCCCTTGAGCCTGTCTTCGGTGCTCGGTGTTTCGCCGGGTTGAGGTGGGCTGGGGATCAGGCTCGGATCGATGGGCTCGTCGTCCACACCCAGCTCTCCGATGAAGCCGCCCGACGCCCACTCGCTGTAACGCCAGCCTGACTCCGTGCGCACCACGCCCTCGGGCACCGGCATCTCGACCACCGGCTCTTTGGCCAGGGCCGTGCCCATGTACTGGATCCATGCCGGCAAAGCCAGCGACGAGCCCGAGGCTTGGCTGCCCAGGCTGCGCGGTGTGTCGTGGCCCAGCCAGACCACGGCCACCCTGCGTGGCTGAAAGCCCGCGAACCAGGCGTCGTACACGTCGTTGGTGGTGCCGGTTTTGCCGTACAGGTCAGGACGGCGAAGCTGGGCTTGCGCCTTCGCGGCCGTGCCCGAGCGGGTGACCTCGTTGAGCAGCGTGCCGGTCAGGAAGGCATTGCGGGCCGGGATCACGCGGTCGCTTTCATCGAGCACCTTCGGGGTGGCCTCGAACACCACCTTGCCCGAGCCATCGGTGATCTGGCTGATCACCACCGGGCTGACCTTCAGGCCACCGTTGGCGATGACCGCGTAAGCGCTGGCCAACTGCATCGGCGTGGTCGAGCCGGCGCCCAGCGCCAGCGTCAGGTTGTCGGGCTGTTTGTCGACGTCAAAGCCATAGCGGCCCGTCCAGGTGCGAGCGGCCTGAGGACCCATCAGCTGCACCAGGCGGATGCTCACCATGTTCTTGGACTTGGCCAGCGCCGTGTGCAGGGGCATGGGGCCTTCGAACTGACCGTCGGCGTTCGAAGGACTCCAGTTGCCCACCGTGAGCTGGGCGTCGTTGACCAGGGTTTCGGGCATCACGCCGTTTTCGAGCGCGGCCGCGTAAAGGAAGGGCTTGTAGCTCGAGCCCGGCTGGCGCCAGCCCTGCGTGACGTGGTTGAACTGGTTGCGCTGGAAATCGAAGCCGCCAACCAGGGCCCGCACCGCGCCATCGCGAGGGTCCAGAGCCACCAGCGCCCCTTCGGCCTCGGGCCACTGCGTGATGACCCAGTTGCTGCCTTGCTGCAGCGCGCGCACCACCGAGCCTCGGCGCAGCTTGAGCTTGTCGCTGGCCTTGGCGCTCAGACCGGCTTGCACCTGGCGCAGCCCCTTGCCACCGACCGGAATGACCTCGCCGCCCGACAGCACCAGCGTGACCTGCTTGGGCGAGACCTGCGTGACCACGGCCACCTGCAGCATCTCGTCGTCGTTGTGGTCGGCCAGCACCTGAGAGACGGCCGGGTCGGTGTCAGCCAGCCCGCGCTCCAGGTCTTCATGGCCTTCGGGCCCACGCCAGGCCAGTCCGAGCTCGCGGTCGATCAGGGTCTTGCGCAGGGCTTTCCAGGCAGCCTGTTGCTCGGCCGCGCGCAGCGTCGTCACCACCTTCATGCCGCTGGTGTAGGCCTGCTCGCCGTACTGCGCGTAGACCTGGGCGCGAGCCATCTCGGCCACGTACTCGGCGTGCACCTCCGCTTCTCCGGGGTCGCGGGTGGAGGGCTTCTCGGCCTTGGCTGCTTCGTATTGCTCTGCGGTGAGCACGCCCTCGCTGCGCATGCGCGACAAGGCCACGAGCTGGCGTGCGCGGGCCCGCGAGGGGTTCTTGATCGGGTTCACGTACGACGGGTTCTGCGGCAACCCCGCCAGCATGGCGCACTGAGCCGGTGTCAGCGCGCTCAACGGCTTGCCATAGTAGGTCTGCGCGGCCTCGGCAAACCCGTAGGAGCGCGCACCCAGGTAGATCTGATTCATGTAGAGCGTGAGGATCTGGTCCTTGCTCAGCTCGTGCTCGATCTTGAGCGACAGCAGCGCCTCCTTGAGCTTGCGCGAGATCGTCTTCTCGCGGGTCAGGAAGAAGGTGCGCGCCACCTGCTGCGTGATGGTGGAGGCGCCTTGTGTGCGACCGCCGGTCAGGTTCGCCACCACCGCGCGCGCCACGCCGATCGGGTCGATGCCGTGGTGGTCGTAGAAGCGGCTGTCCTCGACGGCCAGCAGGCTGTCGCGCATCAGCTTGGGGATCTTGTCGAAGGGCACGAACTGGCGCCGCTCGCTGCCGAAGCCGCCGATCTCGACCCCGTCGGCCGTGTAGACGCGCAAGGGCTGTTTGGGCTGGTAGTTCGCCAGGCCGCTGGTGTCTGGCAACTGTGGGTAGAGCACCGCGGCCGTCAAGAGCAGGGCCAGCACGGCGATGGCGCCTGCGGCCAGGGCCAGCAAGGCTGCGGTCAGGACGAAGCCGCCTTGGGGACGGTGTGTCGGCGGGAGGCTTTTCTGCGAGGGCCGCAGGGGCCTCGGGGCCGACAGGGGAGCCAGGTCAGGCATGCACAGCGGGCAGGCGGGTCAAGCCCGGCCTGCGAGAGCCACAAAACGGCGATTATCTCGCTGCGGCGGGAGCGGTCGCCCGGGGCGTGGTCGGTCAGGCCCACAGGGGCGGCTTGGCCACCATCAGGTAGTACACCGCCAGCATCGCCGTGAACGCGGGAATGCCCAGCCAGGTCCACAGGCGTGCGTGGCGATGGTAGGCCTCGGGCAGTGGCTCACCCTTTTGCCAAGCCTGCTCGGCCATGGCAGCCATGCGCAGTTGCAACACAACCACGGGCAACCAGCACAGGCCAGCCAGTGCATAGAGTGCCAGTGCGCACACGATCCATGGGCTGTCCAGTTGCCAGCCGGCCATGTGTGCCAGCGCCAGCCCTGACAGCGGTTGCAGGATCACCGTGGGGGTCGTGAACCACCAGTCCGCCCGCACCACCAGCCGGCTCACCAGGGCCTGTGCCTCGACCGAGCCGGTGCGGTTGATGAAGAACATGTAGAAGGCCGACCCGAAGCCGGTGCCGACCATCAACACGCTGGACAGGATGTGGAACCACTTGAGGACAAGGTAGGTGGTCATGATGAAGCTCTCTGCAAGGCCCAAAGCAGGGCGATGATGGGCAGGTTCTTGGTGAGGGGCCCCAGCGGGTGCCACCACAGCGTCGGATCGATCCAGGTGGCCACAGCGGTCATGCTCAGCGTCGCGGTCAGCGCCATCGCCCAGACCACGCGGCCTGGGCGCAGCCACATGGCCAGGCCCAGCACCAGGTCCAGGACGGCGCCACCCCAGATCAGCCAGGGGTACCAGCTCGGCGGCAAGCCCGGCTGTGCCGCCAGCAAGTTCGGCCCGATGGTGTTGGCCGTCCAGGCGCTGGCCAGGGCTGTGACGAGCCAGATCGCCGCGAGGACAGCGATCACCGGGCGCGTTGGCAGGGTGATGTGCGTGTTCATGGTGCGCAGGCCATCAGGTGGTCGGGGCTGGTTGCCGATCTCCCCAGCAACTGCTCGAAAGCCGCTGCGGTTGCGACATTGTCCTGAGCCAGCAGGCTCAGTGTCTCGGTGCACCATGGCGCCCAGGGCAGCTCGTCGCCCAGCCTCGCGCTCAACCGGGTCAGCAGGTCGGGCAGGGGCAGGACACGGGCGCGCCCATGGCCCATCTGCCGACGCAGGGTGGCAATGAAGTCCGCCAACGTCAGGGCCTCGGGCCCGACCACGTTCAGCACGCCTTGCACCGCTGCGCCTTGGGGCGTCAGGAGGCGGGCCACACCCAAGGCCATCTCGCCGACGGCGATGGGCTGGACCCTTGCCCGGATGACGGGAGAGGGCAGGCACAGCAGTGGCGACCTGGCCAGCAGGGTGAACAACCGGCTGCTGTCTCCGCCTTCGCCGAAGACGATGCTCGGCCGCAGCACCACGCCATCGAGGCGGCCGTCCCTCACCCTGCTCAGCAGGGCGGTTTCGGCGGCGAGCTTGCTGCGCGCGTACAGCGTCGGGTTGCCTTCGATGCCCAGGGCTGAGACGTGGACCACCCGCCTCACACCTTGCCTCGCGCAGGCCTCGAACAAGGCTTGTGGAATCTCTGCGTGGATGGCCTGCATGGGTTGACGGGGGCTGTCGCGCAGGACCCCCACGGCGTTGACCACCGCGCCCACGTCCACCAGTGTCGTTCGCCAGTCCTCAGGCTGGCGCCACCTCAGGAAATCGACCCGGCGCTCACGGACTTGCCCATGGGCTGGCGCACGAACCCCGAGCAGCACATCGTGCCCAGCCTGTTGCAATGCGCCTGCCACGCGGGCACCGATGAAGCCCCGAGCGCCACACACCAGGACCCTCATGATGCGTCTCCTTGGGCTGACGGCTGATCGTGGCGCTCAGGCAGTGGGCAGCCCGCTGCGCTGCAGTTCATGCGCGCGTGCGCTGCCTGTGCCGACCTGCGGATGGGGCCTTCGAACACCGCCCTCACCAGCCAGCGCGGCACCCGTTGGCGACGGCGGGCGAACCGGGGGTAGAGCCAAGC
>NZ_DCXA01000292.1:0-3425 GCF_002328915.1 Aquabacterium sp. UBA2148 | reverse complement strand
AAGCCAGGGCGGCGTTCATCACAGGCCACTGGGTGAAGGCGGTGACGTGCCCCAGCCCCACGGCGACATAAGCGGCGTGGATCGCGTCAACGCCCTGGCTCACGGCCCCATCCGCCCACACGCCGTGCATGGCGGCCATCATCTGATCGCGATCGATGCCAGCCACCGGCGAGGCGAAGTCCCGGGCCGAGGCATCGACAAAGGCGAGCCTGCCATCCTCATTGCGCAGCATGAGGTTGTGCATCTCGGCATGGCAGAGCGGGCAGCTGGCGTCGTAGTACAGCGTCAGGGGGTAGGCAGGCATGGCATTCTCCTGTTCTGATGGAAATTTCTGAAATAACAGAAATATTGGGGCAAAAAAAGGGTCAACTCCCTCTCACGAACTTCTGCACGCTGGCGCCCATCTTCAGCACCTTCTCCAGGGTGGAGGGCGACAAGCGCAGCATCTCGTCTGACCAGGCGCCCAGTGCGGTCATGAAGCGCAGGGTCTCTTTGACGCGGTCCTGGGTGTCCGCAGCTTCGCTGGCGAATTGCGGTGACGCCACCAGTTGCTCCAGCAGGCGCGTGGTCGGGTCGAACTCTCGCTCCTTGCGCTCCTTGACGATGGTGGTGAACAAGGCCCAGACATCGTGCGAGGCGGATTCAAAGTAGTCGCGACGGTCCCCGAGCACATGCGTGGTGCGGACCAGTTGCCAGCTTTGCAGTTCCTTGAGGCTGGTGCTCACGTTGGAGCGGGCCACGCCCAAGGTCTCGGCAATCTCTTCTGCGTGCAGGGGGCGGCCATGGAAGAACAGCAGCGCATGGATCTGGGCCACGGTGCGATTGACACCCCAGGCAGAGCCCATCTCTCCCCAGTGGACGACGAATTGGCGGGCGGTGTCGGTGAGTTCCATGGCTGCAGTGTATGTTCAATCAGAAATTTCTGTCAACACAGAAATATTTGATCGCCACCGCGTGACGAGGATGAGGTGTCGCGCTCAATCGCGCCGCTTCATCGACGCGCGCAACTCGTCCCTGCGAGCCTTCCAGGTCGCGCGCTGTTCGTTGTCTTTGTCCAGTCGGTCAAGCAGGGATTCGACGTGGTGCAGGGCGCGCTCCGGGTCGCCGCGTTCGCTGGCGCGCTCGATCAGCCAGACCAGTTCCTGCTCGTTGACCACGTTCTGCTTGAGCAGCTTGCTGTCGGTCACCGTGCCCACCAGTGCGCCCACCGAGGTGGCGATGGTGAAAGCCAGTGCGGCGATGCCGCCCACGATGTAGAAGCCGCGCCTGCGCCGCGTGTCTGCCGTGAAGGCGGCTGCCAGCGCGAAAAACACCACCAGTGCGGCCAGCGCCGTCATGCTCAAGGTGAACCCGTCCCAGACCAGGGAGAGCTCCATGCCTTGCCAGTTGGTGGTGGCCAGGATTCCTCCCAGAAACGCGCCCAGCAGCAGCATCCAGATCGCTTGCCGGCCCTTGGCGTGGGTCGGGAAAATGTCGAAGATCTGCACGGCGAACCCGAGGAGGGAGGCCAGGCCGGTGATCAGGGTGAACGCGTCCATCATGGGCGGCAGTGTAGGGTGCGGGCGCTCGGGCGGTGTCCTGCTGTCAGGCATTCACCCGTCTGGCCAGGCCGCGGAGCATGCAGATCAGGCCGCGCGCGGGGTCTCGCTCAGCTCATTGACCCATTCGTTCAGGCCTCGCCACGCGTAGAGGTTGTAGGCCACCACCTCGTCCAGGGGTTGGGCGTAACCGCTGCGAGCCCACACGGTGCCGACCTGAACGGCCATGCCCAGCAGGCCACGCCCCATCATCTCCAGGTCAAAGTTCGGGTTCATGCGCGGGTACAGCCTCTGGGCCGTGGCCCGAATCAGCGGGATGTACTGGGCCAGCGCTTCCTGGGTGCCCTGTGCGTTGGGCAAGGCGGCTCCGCTGAAACCGTCGAGCAACAGCACGTGGGCGCGGCGGGCGTCTTCGCGCAAGAAGCTGTAGAGGGCGCTCAGGCCTGCCTTGGCCTGGTCGAGCAAGCTGAGTGGGGCGTTGGACATCGCGGCCGCGACGTGGGCCACGAGCAGGTCTTTTTGCCAACCGTAGACGGCCTCGGAGGCGTCCTTGGTGTTGCGGAACGACTCGTAGAAGTAGCGGTCGGTCAGGCGGGCCTGCGAGCAGATGTCGCGCATGGTGGTGTGGGCCACACCGCGCGTGGCAAAGCAGTCCAGCGCGGCTTCGAGCAGCTTGGCGCGGCGTTGCTCGCGGCGCGCTTGGGCGGTCTCGCCTCGGTAGGTTCGCGTGGGCGTGGCGACTTCGGCCTGGTTTCTCATCGTGTGTCGGGGCCTGCTGCTTGGCGGCAGCCTGGCAAACTGAAATCTGTTGTTTCCCGAATATCGCGCAACGATGATCGAATCGGAATAGGGTGTTGTGTGGGTTTGTTGCAGTCAGCCGGGCGGCCGGCTCTCGCAGGGGTGAGAAGAGGACACCGTCGTTTCCCAGCGGGGCGTGACCTTCATGCTAGGCTGACGTCCCCACGGCCTTGTATCGAGCCAGAGCCCATGCCTGCTGCCATCGACTTCTATTTCGAGTTCTCTTCGCCCTACGGTTACTTCGCGGCCGAACGCATCGAGGCCCTGGCTCAGCGCCATGGCCGCACGGTGGACTGGCACCCCTTGTTGCTGGGCGTGATCTTCAAGAGCACGGGCGTGTTGCCGCTGACGCAGGTGCCGCTCAAGCGTGACTACGTCAAGCGCGACTGGGAGCGCATCTCGCGCCTGACGGGCATCCCGTTCAAGATGCCCTCCGTTTTCCCGATTGCTTCGCACCATGCCTCGCGCGCGGTGCTGTTCGTGGCGCGCAGCAACGAGCAGGCCGCCAAGGACCTGACCCTGGCGCTGTACCGCGCCTGCTATGTCGAGGGGCAGAACATCGGTGAGGCCGATGTGGTGTGTGCCGTGGCCAAGGGCATTGGCCTGGACGCCGACGCGATCGCCGAAGGCATGGCCGACCCGGCCGTGAAAGACCAGCTCAAGCACGAAGTCGGCGCGGCCGAGGCGCGTGGCGTGTTCGGCAGCCCCTTCGTCATCGTCGATGGCGAGCCCTTCTGGGGCTTCGACCGCTTCGACATGCTCGAAGCCTGGCTGGAGCGCGGTGGGTTCTGAGCCCTGGGCTGGTGGGTGCCGACTGCGCAAGATGGCCATGACCCTGGATGGGGGCGGCGATGACGCCTGACTGGGACTGTCAGGCCTGCGGCGCGTGCTGCGCGACGTTTCGCGTGTCCTTTTACTGGGCCGAAGCCGATGATGCGCCCGGCGGCACCGTGCCCGTGGACCTGACTCAGCCGGTGAGCCCGACCTTGCGCTGCATGGTGGGCACAGGGGTCAAGCCCGTGCGCTGCGTGGCGCTTGAGGGCGAACTGGGTCGACACGTGGCTTGCCGCATCCACCGGCTGCGCTCGT
>NZ_DCXA01000294.1:3425-5262 GCF_002328915.1 Aquabacterium sp. UBA2148 | reverse complement strand
CAACCAGCGGGCCTTGGCACGGGCCAGCTCCGCTTCGGTCACGGGCTGCGAAGCGAACGATTCAACGGCCTTGAGCAACGCCTCTCGGGCGGGGCCGACCTCCTGGTCCAAGCCCAGCTGAACGCCGGCGATGAAAAAGCCTGGATCGGCCAGTCCTTGAGAAAACGCGAAGGTGGATGCCGCCAGCCGACGTTCGGTCAGTTGTTTGTGCAAGCGACCGGATGGGGTGTCTCCCAAGATCAACGACAACAAAGCAACCGCTGCGTGATCGGCGTGGGCGCCAGGCATCACGTGGTAGCCCGCGTACAGCAAGGGCACACCCCCGCTGCGCCGCAAGGTGACGCTGCGCTCGCCATCCTGGACGGGGTCCAGCGTGTACGGCTCGCGCAAGGGCGCCTTGGGCCTGGCGATGGGGGCAAAAGCCCCTCGGATCCAGGCCAATGTGCGAGGCACATCGAAGCGACCGGACACGATCAACGTGGCGTTGTCAGGGCGGTAATGCCGACGATAAAAGGCCTGCAGCTGCGAGATGTCCACGCCCTCGACGTCGGTGCGTGCGCCGATGGTGGACTTGCCGTAGTTGTGCCACTGGTACATCGTCGCCAGCGTCTTTTCGAGCAGGACGCGGCCCGGGCTGTTCTCATCCATCTCCATTTCGTTGCGCACAACGGTCATCTCGCTGTCGAGGTCCTTGCGCGCGATGAAGCTGTTGACCATCGCATCGGCCTGCCAGTTGAGGTACCAGCGAAGGTTGTCCTCGTTGGCGGCAAAGCTGGCGTAGTAGTTGGTGCGATCCAGCCAAGTGCTGCCGTTGGCACTGAGGCCGCGCTGGGTGAACTCGGCCCACACCTTGGGGTGTTTGGGCGAGCCTTTGAACAGCAGGTGCTCAAGCAGGTGAGCCATGCCGGTTTCACCCAGGCCCTCATGGCGCGAACCCACGCGGTAGGTCAGGTTCACGGTGGTGGTAGGCCGCGCGGCATCCGGGATCAGGAGCACCTGCAGGCCATTGGGCAGGCGCCATTCGCTGATGCCTTCTGCCTGGGTCACGGGCAACCAGGCGTCGGTGGCCTTGCCCGCCATGTTGACGTGGGCCGCTGCCGCACGAGGGCTCGCTGCAGCCGGTTTGGCGAAAGCCACCCCCGGCAACAAACCGGTTGAGAGGCTGGCAAAAGCCAGAGCCAAAGCAGGCCGCCGCAGCGCCCGACCGATCAAAAAACGCATGGCGATGGCAGAGCGCTCAACGCACGTTGGAAGCCGGGACCGCGGGCGCAGCGGGTGCGACCGGCGTCGTCTTCGGCGCGAGCATCACGCGGGTCTTGCC
Organism: Aquabacterium sp. UBA2148; assembly: GCF_002328915.1. Classification (NCBI taxonomy): domain Bacteria; kingdom Pseudomonadati; phylum Pseudomonadota; class Betaproteobacteria; order Burkholderiales; family Sphaerotilaceae; genus Aquabacterium; species Aquabacterium sp. UBA2148. Next base: position 3,941 of record NZ_DCXA01000294.1, on the reverse strand, counting down.
GCCGGTGGTGACCAGGATGACGGCATCGCCGGGCTGAAAGCTCTCGCTGCCTGCAGCTTGGACGATGGCCCGCCGCTCACCGCTGGGCATCTGCAGCAGGATCTCCAGGGCGGACTGACGGGTGCCCAAGCGCTCGACCGCATTGCCCACCACACCCCCCACCACGGCCCCCACCACGCCCACGGCGGCGGAAGTCGGGTTGTGACTGCTGGCCATGCTGCCGCCGATGCCGCCGACCACGGCGCCCGCTGCGGCACCGATGCCACTCTGGGACCCCTCCACCGTCACCGGCCGCACCCCCAGCACCACGGCGTCGGAGACTTGCGAAAGCCTTTGGGCATCGCCTGGCTTGATGACATCAGGGCTGGTGGTGGAGCAAGCCGTCAAGCCCAGGGCCAGGCAGGCGCCAGCCAAGGCAAACACCGGTCGGGTTGAACGGGTGGAAAGGAAGCGGAGGGCAAAGCGCATGATCAAAACCTGGGTTGGATCGATCTACTTTAGCGCAGCACCTCCGCA
>NZ_DCXA01000294.1:0-3305 GCF_002328915.1 Aquabacterium sp. UBA2148 | reverse complement strand
CCGTTGACAGGCGCGTTTCCCAACGTAAAACACCCGAGACAAGCCTCAGTCGTCGATGCCGAGTTCCTGGATCTTGCGCGTGATGGTGTTTCGTCCGATGCCCAGTTTCTGCGCGGCTTCAATGCGGCGTCCGCGCGTCAGCTCCAGCGCCGTGTGGATGAGTTGAGCCTCGAACTGCCGGGTCAATGCGTCCCAGACATCGGTCTGACCCGCATTGAGCCGCTCGCGGGCCTCGCGCTGCAGATCAGCCAGCCAACTGGCGCCCGAAGGCGATGCAGCCAGGGTCTCCGTGGCGATCACGTCGCCAAAACTCCCCAGGCCCGACGCGGCCACCGGCGCAACGTCGGCATGCGAGCGGACAGCATCGGTGAAAGCCGGTGGCAATGCCGGCGCAGACAACGGAGCGGGCGCAGGTGCGGGTGCAGGGGCAGCCACAGGGGCCCAATCTGCCACCACAGCGGTGGCTTGCTCATGAACGCCGGTTGCCGCTCCCTCGAGCAACTCAGGCGGCAGGTCCTTGGTCTCGATGACCTGGGCGGGCGCCATCACCGTCAGCCAGTGGCAGATGTTCTCCAGCTGGCGCACGTTGCCGGGGAAGTCGAAGGTCGCCAGTTTGGCCAACGCAGGCTCGGAAATGCGCTTGGCCTCGACGCCCAGGTCCTTGGCACTTTTCTGCAAGAAGAAACGTCCCAGCGTGGGGATGTCTTCGCGGCGCTCGCGCAGCGCGGGCAAGCGCAGGCGGATCACGTTCAGTCGGTGGAAGAGGTCTTCCCGGAAACCACCCAAGCGCACGCGCTCTTCGAGGTTCTGGTGGGTCGCAGCGATCACGCGCACGTTGCTCTTGAGCGGCTGGTGGCCACCCACGCGGTAGAACTGGCCATCCGACAGCACGCGCAGCAGGCGGGTCTGCAGATCGAACGGCATGTCACCGATTTCATCGAGGAACAGCGTGCCGCCGTCGGCCTGCTCGAAGCGACCACGGCGCATGGTCTGCGCGCCGGTGAAGGCACCGCGTTCGTGACCGAACAGCTCTGACTCCAGCAGGTCCTTCGGGATGGCCGCCGTGTTGATGGCCACGAACGGGCCGTTGGCGCGAGGGCTGTGCTTGTGCAGCGCTCGTGCGACCAGCTCTTTGCCGGAGCCGGACTCGCCGGTGATCAGCACCGTCACGTTGCTCTGGCTGAGGCGGCCGATGGCACGGAAGACGTCCTGCATCGCGGGCGCCTGGCCCAGCATTTCCGGCATCTGCGTGACGCGGTCGTCGAGCACCTCTTCGCGCACGCTCTCGTCCACCGCGCGGCGGATGAGCTCGACCGCCTTGGGCAGGTCGAACGGCTTGGGCAGGTACTCGAAGGCGCCGCCCTGGAAGGCGGAAACGGCGCTGTCCAGGTCGGAGTAAGCGGTCATGATGATGACCGGCAGCCCTGGGTGACGGGCCTTGACCTTGCTCAGCAAATCGATGCCCGAGCCACCCGGCATGCGGATGTCCGAAACCAGCACCTGGGGCTCATCGACCTCCAGGGCCGCGAGCACGTCGCGGGGGTTGGTGAAGCTGCGCACCGGCAGCTCCTCGCGGGCCAGTGCCTTTTCAAGCACAAAGCGGATGGATTGGTCGTCGTCAACGATCCAGATGGGTTTCATGCTGGCCTGTGGTTGTCTGCGTCGTCGGGCGATCCGTCCACCGGGCCAAGGATCATGGCAAGGGGATGAGGATCCTGAACACCGTGCGACCGGGTTCGCTTTCGCATTCGATGGTGCCCTGATGCTGTTGAACGAAGGTTTGTGCCAAGGTCAGGCCCAGTCCGGATCCGCCGTCACGTCCCGACACCAAAGGGTAGAAGACTCGATCGCGGATGGATTCCGGGATGCCCGGGCCGTTGTCCTCGATATGCAAGACCAGTGCCAGTCGGTGCAAGGCGCGGTTGATGGTGACGCGCCGGACCACGCGCGTGCGCAACACGATGCGCGCGTCGCCCTGCGCAATGCGATCGATCAAGGCTTGCGCTGCGTTGTGCGCGATGTTCAACACGGCCTGGATCAACTGCTCACGATCACCCCGGAAGTCGGGCAGCGAGGTGTCGTAATCGCGCTGGACCTTCAGGCCCTTGGGGAACTCGGCCAGGATCAGCGAGCGCACCCGCTCGCAGACCTCGTGGATGTTGACGTCACCCACCACGTGCGGGCGGCGATGCGGCGCCAGGAGCCGGTCAACCAGCGACTGCAGGCGGTCGGCCTCGTGGATGATGACCTGGGTGTACTCGGTCAGCGATTTGCTCTCGAGCTCCATCTGCAGCAGCTGCGCCGCGCCCCGGATGCCGCCCAGCGGGTTCTTGATCTCGTGGGCCAGGTTGCGGATGAGCTCCTTGTTGGCCTGCACCTGATCGAGGGCGCGCTCTTCGCGGTCCTGGCGGGTCTGCTGCTCGACCTCGACGAGCTCGACCAGCACCAGGCTGCCCTGCCCCAGTCGCGTGACGATGACCTGCACAGGCAGGGGCTCGCCATGGCCGTGCAGGTGGCGTCGAAGGTCGGTTTGCAGGCGGCTGGTGGCGAACTCGTTGCGGGCCACCGCGGAAACCACGTCGCGCAGCAGGCCGGGCGAGACCACCCAGTCGTAGATGGATTCGCGCAGCATGGACTTGCGCGACAAGCCCAGGCCTTCTTCAAAGGCGGAGTTGGCGTAGAGGCAACGGCCATCGGGGACCACCACGCACACCATCGTGCCCAGGTGGTCGAAGGCTTCGAGCCCGCCGGGCACGATCGGGTCAACACGGGAGACCGCCTGCACGATGTCGGCAGGCGCAAGGGGAACAGCAGTCATCGGGAAAAGCCTTGTCTGGTGGCTCGCGTCAGCGCTGGCCGAACTTGCCCAACTCGCGCCGCAAAGCGGCCACGTCCGCTTCCTTGCGGGTGAGCGCGGCCTTCATCTCCTCGATGCGATCAAGGTACTTCTGGTAGTTGCGCTCGTCACCGCGGCGCTCGGGCTGGCCGTCGTTGAATTCCTTGCGCAGGGCGGCCAGGGCGTCCTCTTCCTTCTTGAGCTCGGCTTCGAGGATGCGCTTGGCATCGCTGTCGCGGGCTTTCTGGTCGTCGGCGCCGACCTTGTCACCCTGAGCGGACGAAGCGCCAGCCGGCCGAGCAGCATTGCCACGCGGAGCCTGGGACTGGATCACCGTGATCGGTGCGCCTTCCAGGGTTTTGCAGCCCTTGTCGCGGGCCTCTTTGGCGCTCAGCGAGTCGGTGTAGAGGTTGCCCGGGCATCGGTAGACGGGCTTTTCCTGGGCCCACGCGGCAGCACCAGCGCTCAG
>NZ_DCXA01000296.1:1047-9035 GCF_002328915.1 Aquabacterium sp. UBA2148 | reverse complement strand
GCCCAGGCGTCATCGAGCGCCTCGTCTTCGGGCACCTCGGTGGGCTCGATGGTGTGACCCATCAGCTCCAGCAGGGCGGCCGGGACGTGCGCGTACAGGCTGCGCCGCTTGAGCAGCGCCGCGTACAAGGCGTTGAGGATGTGGGCGAACTCGCCCGTGAAGCCCTGCGCCGCGCTGGCCTCGAGCGTGGAGGCGAACTCCATGACCAGCGGCAGGTAGTCGGGCAGCTCGCCGCCGTTGTCGGGGTTCAGGCGCAGGCCGGCCTGCTCGTAGGTTTGCACGAGGTCAACCATGGCCTGGCCTCGATCGCGCGAGTCGCCGTGCACGTGCTCGAACAGGTGCAGCGAGGTGGCGCGCCCGCGGTCGAAGAGTTCGACGTAGTCGGATTCGACCTCGTAGCCATCGCGCGCCGCGAGTTGCGACACCAGCTTCTCCAGCCCGGCAAGCCGGGCCTCGCTCAGGCGTTGTTCATCGTGCAAGGCGTCCAGCAGGTCGCCCAGGTGGGCCCGCAGTTCGGCATCGGGGTAGGCCAGCAGCCGGGCCAGGCCCCGCAGGCTGCGCGCCGGCGTCGGGGAACTGGCGGAGCTGTGCAGGCTCTTGAGTTGGTTCAACAGGCTGCTCATGTTCAGATCTCCGACTTGATGGGGATGGTGCGCTTCTTCTTGGCGCCGAACAGGCTGGTCTCGGTCTGCCCGTCGGAGCAGCCGTTGCCGAACGAGAAGCCGCAGCCGCCACGCAGATCGAACGCGTCTTCGGCGTACTCGCGGTGCGCGGTGGGGATGACGAAGCGGTCCTCGTAGTTGGCGATGCCCATGATGTGGTACATGTCTTCGACCAGCGCGGGCGTGAGGCCCACCTGCTCGATGGCCTTGACGTTGGCCGCGCCATCGACGTGCTTGCCGCGCATGTAGGCGCGCATGGCCAGCATGCGTTCCAGCGCGCGCGACACCGGTGCCACGTCGCCGGCCGTCATCAGGTTGGCCAGGTACTTCAGCGGGATGCGCAGCTGGTTGACGTCCGGGATCTCGCCGTTGGTGCCGACGTGGCCGGCGTTGGCCGCGGCCTGGATGGGTGACAGCGGCGGCACGTACCAGACCATGGGCAGCGTGCGGTACTCGGGGTGCAGGGGCAGGGCCACCTTCCAGTCCACGGCCATCTTGTAGACGGGGCTGTTGCGGGCGGCGGTCAGCCAGGCCTCGGGCACGCCATCGGCGCGGGCCTGCTCGATCACCTTGGGGTCGTGCGGGTCCAGGAAGATGTCGAGCTGGGCTTGATAGAGGTCGCGGTCGTGCTCGGTGCTGGCGGCTTGCTCGATGCGGTCGGCGTCATATAGCAGCACACCCAGGTAGCGGATGCGGCCCACGCAGGTCTCCGAGCACACCGTGGGCTGGCCGGCCTCGATGCGGGGGTAGCAGAAGATGCACTTCTCGGCCTTGCCGCTTTGCCAGTTGTAGTAGATCTTCTTGTAGGGGCAGCCCGAGACGCACATGCGCCAGCCACGGCACTTGTCCTGGTCGATCAGCACGATGCCGTCTTCCTCGCGCTTGTAGATCGAGCCCGAGGGGCACGACGCCACGCACGCCGGGTTCAGGCAGTGCTCGCACAGGCGCGGCAGGTACATCATGAAGGTGTTCTCGAACTGGCCGTAGATGTCCTTTTGCACATCCTCGAAGTTCGCGTCCTTGCTGCGCTTGCTGAACTCGCCGCCCAGGATCTCTTCCCAGTTCGGGCCCCACTCGATCTTCTCCATGCGCTTGCCGGTGATCAGGCTGCGCGGGCGGGCGGTGGGTGCGGCTTTGGTCTTCGGGGCCGACTGCAGGTGGTCGTAGTCGAAGGTGAAGGGCTCGTAGTAGTCGTCGATCTGCGGCAGGTTGGGGTTGGCGAAGATCTTCATGAGCAGGCTGAGCTTGCCGCCCTGGCGGGGCTGGATCGAGCCGTCGCTCTTGCGGATCCAGCCGCCTTTCCACTTCTCCTGGTTCTCCCATTCCTTGGGGTAGCCGATGCCGGGCTTGGTCTCGACGTTGTTGAACCAGGCGTACTCGACGCCGGGGCGGTTGGTCCAGACGTTCTTGCAGGTCACCGAGCAGGTGTGGCAGCCGATGCACTTGTCCAGGTTGAGGACCATGCCGATCTGTGCGCGGACTTTCATGTTGTGTGCTCCTTGGGTCGTCAGGCGTGGGTGGCGGCAGTGGTGGCTTCGCCATCCAGCCAGTCGACCTTGTTCATCTTGCGCACCAGCACGAACTCGTCGCGGTTGGTGCCGATGGTCCCGTAGTAGTTGAAGCCGTAGCTCAACTGGGCGTAGCCACCGATCATGTGGGTGGGCTTGAGCACCACGCGCGTGACCGAGTTGTGGATGCCGCCCCGGGTGCCGGTGATCTCCGAGCCCGGCGTGTTGATGATCTTTTCCTGGGCGTGGTACATCATCACCATGCCCGGGTTGACGCGCTGGCTCACCACCGCGCGGGCCGCGATGGCGCCGTTGGTGTTGAACAGCTCCACCCAGTCGTTGTCGACGATGCCGGCTTTCTTCGCGTCGTCTTCACTGAGCCAGATGACGGGCCCACCGCGGTTGAGCGTGAGCATCATCAGGTTGTCGGTGTAGGTGGAGTGGATGCCCCACTTCTGGTGCGGGGTGATGAAGTTGAGCGCGATCTCCTTGTGGCCGTTGGGCTTGCGGCCGGCGATGTCGTCGAGTGTCTTCAAGTCCACCGGCGGGCGATAGCTCACGAAGCCTTCGCCGAAGGCCTGCATCCAGGGGTGGTCCTGGTAGAACTGCTGGCGGCCGGTGAGGGTGCGCCATGGGATCAGCTCGTGCACGTTGGTGTAGCCGGCGTTGTACGAGACCTTCTCGCTCTCCAGCCCCGACCAGGTCGGCGAGGAGATGATCTTGCGCGGCTGCGCCTGGATGTCGCGAAAGCGGATCTTCTCGTCTTCGCGGTGCAGCGCCAGGTGGGCGTGCTCGCGGCCGGTCTGCTTGGACAGCGCGTCCCAGGCCTTGACGGCGACGTGGCCGTTGGTTTCGGGCGCCAGCATCATCACCACTTCGGCGGCGTCGATGTCGGTCTCGATCTTCGGCATGCCCTGCGAGACGCCTTCGTCGCGCACGGTGCCATTGAGCTCGGCCAGTTGCTGGACCTCGTCCTGGGTGTTCCAGCTGATGCCCTTGCCGCCGTTGCCCACCTTGTTCATCAGCGGGCCCAGCGAGGTGAAGCGCTTGAAGGTGTTGGGGTAGTCGCGCTCGACCACGGTGATCTGTGGCGCGCTCTTGCCGGGGATGAGGTCGATCTCGCCCTTCTTCCAGTCTTGAACGCCGAAGGGTTGCGCCATCTCGGCAGGGGTGTCGTGCATCAGAGGCGTCATCACGACTTCCTTCTCGACGCCCAGGTGGCCGACGCAGACCTCGCTGAACTTCTTGGCGAAGCCCTTGTAGATGTCCCAGTCGGAGCGCGCTTCCCAGGCCGGGTCCACCGCCGTGGACAGCGGGTGGATGAAGGGGTGCATGTCGCTGGTGTTGAGGTCGTTCTTCTCGTACCAGGTGGCGGTCGGCAGCACGATGTCCGAGTACAGGCAGGTGGTGCTCATGCGGAAGTCGAGCGTGACCAGCAGGTCGAGCTTGCCTTCGGGCGCCTTGTCGTGCCAGACCACTTCTTCGGGCTTGGCGTCGTCATGACCCAGGTCCTTGCCCTGCACGCCGTGGGTGGTGCCCAGCAGGTGCTTGAGGAAGTACTCGTGGCCCTTGCCGGATGAGCCCAGCAGGTTCGAGCGCCACACGAAGAGGTTGCGCGGCCAGTTGTCGGGGTGATCGGGGTCGGTGCAGGACAGCTTGAGCGAGCCGTCCTTGAGCGAGGCCACCACGTGATCCTTCGGGTCCAGGCCCTTGGCGGCGGCGTCGCGCACCACTTTCAGCGGGTTGGTTTGCAACTGGGGCGCCGAGGGCAGCCAGCCCATGCGTTCGGCGCGCACGTTGTAGTCGATCATGCTGCCGCCGAACTTCGACTTGTCGGCCAGCGGCGAGAGGATCTCGTCCACGCCCAGCTTCTCGTAGCGCCACTGGTCGGTGTGGGCGTAGAAGAAGCTGGTGGAGTTCTGCTGGCGCGGCGGGCGCGACCAGTCGAGCGCGAAGGCCAGGGCCGTCCAGCCGGTCTGCGGGCGCAGCTTTTCCTGGCCCACGTAGTGCGCCCAGCCGCCACCGCTTTGGCCGATGCAGCCGCACATCATCAGCATGTTGATGATGCCGCGGTAGTTCATGTCGCAGTGGTACCAGTGGTTCATGGCCGCGCCGATGATGACCATGGACTTGCCTTTGGTCTTGTCGGCGTTGTCGGCGAACTGGCGGGCCACGGTGATGACCTGGTCGCGCGGCACACCGGTGATCTGCTCTTGCCAGGCCGGGGTGTAGGCGACGTTGTCGTCGAGGGTGCGCGCGCCGTTGTCCACCAGCACGCCGTGGGCGTCGGTCAGGTTGCGGAACACGCCGTAGCTGGCCAGCTGCAGGTCATAGACCGTGGCCACCCAGACCTCGCGGGCCTGGCCCTTGTCCTGCACGGTGACGCGCTGCATGGGCACGTGGCGCAGCAGCACTTCGCCTTGCTTGTTCGAGTTGAAGCCCGGCGAGTCGATGCCGCCGAAGTAGGGGAAGGCCACGACCTGCGTGTCGGACTGGCGGGTCTCGGCGTGTTGCTCGTCTTCCAGCGTTGAGAGCTTGAGCTTGACCTCGCGGCCTTCGCCGGCTTCCTTGGTTTCGAGGTTCCACTTGCCCTGGTCGGGGCGGCCGTCGGCACCCCAGCGGAAGCCGATGGAGCCTTGCGGCACCACGATGCGGCCTTCGCCGTCATAGGCCAGGGTCTTCCACTCGGCGTTGCTGCCTTGGGGAACGCTGTCGCTCAGGTCGCTGGCGCGCAGGTAGCGTTGCGGCACCAGGGCCTTGCCCAGCGGCGTGTCCTGCTCTTGCAGCATCACCAGCATGGGCAGGTCGGTGTAGCGGCGGGCGTAGTCGTCGAAGTAGGCGCTGCGCTGGTCGACGTAGAACTCGCGCAGGATCGTGTGGCCCATGGCCATGGCCACGGCCGCATCGGTGCCCTGCTTGGGGTGCATCCAGATGTCGGCGAGCTTGGAGATCTCGGCGTAGTCGGGCGTGACGGCGACCGTCTTGGCGCCCTTGTAGCGCACCTCGGTGAAGAAGTGGGCGTCCGGCGTGCGGGTCTGGGGCACGTTCGAGCCCCAGGCGATGATGAAGTTCGAGTTGTACCAGTCGGCCGATTCGGGCACGTCGGTCTGCTCGCCCCAGATCTGCGGGCTGGCCGGCGGCAGGTCGCAGTACCAGTCGTAGAACGACATGCACACGCCACCGATCAGGCTGAGGTAGCGGCTGCCAGCGGCGTACGACACCATCGACATCGCCGGGATGGGCGAGAAGCCGATGATGCGATCGGGGCCGTGCTGCTTGATGGTGTACACGTTGGCCGAGGCGATGATCTCGTTGACCTCGTCCCAGGTGGTGCGCACGAAGCCGCCGAGGCCGCGCTGCTTTTGCCAGCTGCGGCGGATGTCGTCGCTGGCCATCAGGGCGGCCCAGGCGTCCACGGGCGACTTGGCCACGCCGCGCGCGGCGCGCCATTGCTTGAGCAGCTCGCCGCGCACCATGGGGTGCTTGACGCGGTTGGCGCTGTAGAGGTACCAGCTGTATGAGGCGCCGCGGGCGCAGCCGCGGGGCTCGTGGTTGGGCAGGTCAGGGCGGGTGCGCGGGTAGTCCGTCTGCTGGGTCTCCCAGGTGACGATGCCGCCCTTGACGTAGATCTTCCACGAGCAGGAGCCCGTGCAGTTCGTGCCGTGGGTGGAGCGCACGATCTTGTCGTGCTGCCAGCGGCTGCGGTAGGCGTCTTCCCAGGTGCGGTCTTCGCCCGTGGTGACGCCGTGGCCGTCGGAGAAGCCTTCCTTCGCCTGAGCGAAGAAGGTCAGTCGGTCCAGGAAGTGGCTCATGTTGTTTGACTCCGTGGTGGGATTGGTCGAATGAGGCGGGGATCAGCAGGGCTGCTCGGCATCGCGGCGGGCGTAGTACCACCAGGTCAGGCCGATGCACAGCACATAAAAGGAAATGAAGATCAGCAGGGCCGCTTCGGGGCCGCTGGTGGCGGCAATCGCCGAGCCATAGCTCTTGGGGATGAAGAAGCCACCGTAGGCCGCGAAGGCCGCGGTGAAGCCCAGCACCGCAGCGGCCTCGGTGTTGGCCTCCTTGATGGCGTGCGCCTGGGCGACCTCGTCGTTGCGCGGCACGCGCTGCGTCTTGAGGTTCAGGAAGATCACCGGGATCATGCGGAAGGTCGATCCGTTGCCGATGCCCGTGGTCAAAAACAAAACCAGGAACATCAGGAAGAAGCCCGCGAAGCTGCCCTCGTGCGGGCCGAAGGGCAGGGCCCAGGCGCTGCCCGTGGTCTTGGGCAGGAAGCACAGCACGCCCACCACGGCCGCGGCCATGACGACGAAGTTCCAGAACGTGACCCGTGCGCCGCCGAGCTTGTCGGCCAGCCAGCCACCCACCGGGCGGATCAGCGCACCGACCAGGGGGCCAATCCAGGCATAGGCCAGTGGGTTGACGTCCTTGAACTGCGACTTGATCAGCAGCGGAAAGCCCGCGGCGTAGCCGATGAAGGAGCCGAAGGTGCCCAGGTAGAGCACGCACATCAGCCAGTTGTGCTTGTTGCGGAAGATGGCGGCTTGCGCGGCGAACGAGGCCTTGGCGTCGGCGATGTCGTTCATGAAGAACCACGACACCACGGCGGTCAGGATGATCCAGGGCACCCAGATGAAAGCCGCGTTCTGGGCCCACACCTCGACCTGCTGGCCGGCCTTGTTGACGATGTGCTGCGACTCACCACCGAAGATACCGAACACGCCCACCGAGATGATGATGGGGCTGAGGAACTGCACCACCGACACGCCCAGGTTGCCCAGGCCGGCATTCACGCCCAGGGCCGAGCCCTTGCGCTCCTTCGGGAAGAAGAAGCTGATGTTGGACATCGACGACGAGAAGTTGCCGCCGCCCAGGCCGCACAGCAGCGCCAGCGTCAGCATGGTGGGGTAGGGCGTGGTCGGGTCCTGTACCGCGTAGCCGATGCCGATGGCCGGGATCAGCAACGAAGCGGTGGAGATGGCCGTCCAGCGCCGCCCGCCGAACACCGGCACCATGAAGGAGTAGAAGATGCGCAGCGTGGCGCCCGAAAGCGCCGGCGCGGCCGCCAGCCAGAAGAGCTGGTTGGTCGAATATTTGAAACCCATCTGCGGCAGGTTGACCGCGACGACGCTCCACAGCTGCCAGACCGCGAAGGCCAGGAACAGCGCGGGCACCGAGATCCAGAGGTTGAGCTTGGCAATGGCCTGGCCTTGTGACTCCCAGAAGGACTTGTCTTCAGGCGTCCAGACGGTCAGCGTCTGACCCGGACGCGCTGCGCCCGTGTGTGTGGTGGTGTTCATGAGGGACTCCGGTGAGGAGGTCGTTGGGGATCAGGCGCGGGCGCCCGACGAAGGGTTCGCTTCGCCGCGGATGACATCGCGGGTGCGCACCTCGGTGAAGTACATCCAGATCAGCGAGACCCAGACCACGCCGTACAGCAGCATGAAAGCGCTGGAGCGCACGCCGGTCAGGTCCAGCAGGTAGCCGAACATGATCGGCAGCACGAAGCCCCCCATGCCACCGGCCAGGCCGACGATGCCGGAGATGGTTCCGATGTTGCCGGGGTAGTCATCGCTGATGTACTTGAAGACGCTGGCCTTGCCGAAGGCCCAGGCCACGCCGAGCACGGCCATGATGGCGGTGAAGCTGTAGACGTTCAGGCCTATGTGGAAGGTCTGGGGTCCGTTGACGGTCTGGATGGTGAAGTCGGTCTGCGGGTAGCTCAGCAGGAACAGGCAGATCCAGCTCACCCACATCACCCACCAGGTCACCTGGTGCGCGCCGTGCTTGTCAGACAGCCAGCCGCCGATGGCGC
>NZ_DCXA01000296.1:0-985 GCF_002328915.1 Aquabacterium sp. UBA2148 | reverse complement strand
CCGCCGATGGCGCGCAGCACGCCGCCAGGCAGCGAGAAGCAGGCGGCCAGCAGCGCGGCCACGCGGATGTCCAGCCCGTACTCGCCCACGTAGTACTGAACCATCCACAGGCTCAAGCCCACGTAGCCACCGAAGACAATGCTGTAGTACTGGCAGTACTTGAGCACGCGCGGGTCCTTCAGGGCCTTGAGCTGGGCCATGAAGCCGCCCTTGGACGCCGGCACCACGTGCGCCGGATCGTGCGCGCTGCCCAGCCAGAAGATGATGGCGGTGCCCAGCATGATGGCCGCGTAGATCTGCGGCACCATGGCCCAGCCTGCGGCCACCAGGATCACCGGGGCCACGAACTTGTTGACGGCTGCACCCGAGTTGCCGGCGCCGAACACGCCCATGGCAAAACCCTGCTGCTGCTTGGGGAACCAACGCGCCACGTAAGGCGTGCCCACCGAGAACGAGCCGCCGGCCAGGCCAACGAACAGGCCCAGCACCAGGAAGTGCCAGTACTCGGTGGCGTAGCTCATCAGCCAGATCGGCACCACGCACAGCAGCATGGTGATGAACAGCACGATGCGCCCGCCAAAGCGGTCGGTCCAGATGCCCAGCGGCACCCGCACCAGGGAGCCCGTCAGCACGGGCGTGGCCGTCAGCAGGCCGAACTGGGTGGCGGTCAGCCCCAGCTGCTTCTTGAGTGGGATCCCGATGACCCCGAACATCATCCACACCATGAAGCACACCGTGAAAGCCAGTGTGCTGACGACGAGGACCGATATCGCTGTTCTTCTGTTGCTTGTGGACATGGTCAATTCCTTTCCATGTCGCGCAGTGTCAGGAGATCAGCTTGGCGTGGGTATCCTCCTGTGGGCAGGGTGGGGTCGTTCGGAAGAACTACTCCCTGGGGTCAGGCTTGATCCAGATCAGACGAAGCCAGCACCGCTGCCTGGACCCGAGAGGTCAGGTTCAACTTGCGCAGGATGTGCTGCACGTG
>NZ_DCXA01000111.1:0-4278 GCF_002328915.1 Aquabacterium sp. UBA2148 | reverse complement strand
CGCACCAAAGGCATCACCGGCATGGCGGTCGAGCTGATCGACCGATTCAGGGTCAAGGCCGCAGGGCCGCATGCCCTGGCCAAGAGCCTGTCGGGCGGCAACCTGCAGAAGTTCATCATGGGCCGCGAGATCGACGCGGCGCCCAAGGTGCTGCTGGTGTCCCAGCCAACCTGGGGCGTTGACGTGGGGGCCGCGGCGCAGATCCGTGGCGAGTTGTTGAAGCTGCGCGACGCCGGCTGTGCCGTGCTCGTGGTCAGCGAGGAGCTGGACGAATTGTTCGAAGTGAGCGACCGCCTGATGGTGATGGCGCAGGGGCGGCTGTCGCCGTCCATCCCGGCCGCCGAGGCCACCGTGGAGCAGATCGGGGCCTGGATGAGCGGCCTGTGGGACGGTGGCGCTGGCGAGGCTTCGGCAGCGGTGCCCGGCCTGGTGACGCAGCAAGGGGGCGCCCATGTTCAAGCTTGAGCCGCGCCCGGCGCCGTCTAAGCTGCTGACCTTCACCTCGCCGCTGATCGCGTTGGCGATCACGGTGCTGGTGGGGGTGCTCCTGTTCGTGGCCCTGGGCAAGGACCCCTTGGCCGGTTTGCGCATGTTCTTCGTCGAGCCGCTCAAGAGCGGCTACGCGCTGTCGGAGCTGAGCCTCAAGGCCACGCCGCTGGTGCTGATCGCGCTGGGCTTGTCGGTGTGTTTCAGGGCCAACCTCTGGAACATCGGCGCCGAAGGGCAGTTCATCCTGGGGGCCATTTGCGCCGGTGGGGTGGCCATGCAGGCCACGCCAGAGAGCGGGCCTTTGCTGATGCCCGCCGTGCTGGCGGCCGGTGCCTTGGGCGGCATGGCCTGGGCCGCCATCGTGGCGCTGCTGCGCGACCGCTTCAACGCCAGCGAGATCCTGGTCAGCCTGATGCTGGTCTACGTGGCCGAGATGCTGCTGAGCTACCTGGTCTACGGACCCTGGAAGGACCCCAACGGCTACAACTTCCCGCAGACCATCACCTTCCTGGAAGCGGCGCGCGTGCCCAAGCTCGTGCAGGGCTGGCGCCTGAACATCGGCGTGTTCATCGCGGCCGTGGCGGTGGTGGGTTTTGCGGTGTTCCTGTACCGCACCTTCGCGGGCTTTCAGCTGCAGGTCGGTGGCCTGGCCCCGGCGGCGGCCCGTTATGCGGGCTTTTCCAGCCGCAAGGCGCTGTGGACGGCGCTGCTGTTGTCGGGCGGCATGGCCGGCCTGGCCGGTGCGCTGGACGTGGCCGGGCCACAAGGTCAGCTCACGCCTTACGTGCCGCTGGGCTACGGCTTCGCGGCCATCATCGTGGCCTTCGTGGGGCGCCTGAACCCGTTCGGCATCGTGTTCTCGGCGGTGCTGATGAGCATGTTCTACATCGGCGGCGAACTCGCCCAGTCGCGCCTGGGCCTGCCCAAGGCCCTCACCGGTGTCTTCCAGGGCCTGCTGCTGTTCGCGCTGCTGGCCTGCGACACCTTCATCCACCAACGCCTGCGCTGGGTGAGCAAGAAATGATGACCGCCGAATCTCTGGCCCTGCTGATCGCGGCCACCCTCAACGCCGGCACGGTGGTGGCGCTCGCCTCCCTGGGCCTGCTGATCAACGAACGCGCCGGCGTGCTCAACCTGGGCGCCGAGGGCATGATGCTGGTGGCCGCCATCGCGGGCTACGCGGCCTGCGTGCACACAGGCAGTGACCTGGTCGGTTTTGTGGCAGCGGCCGGTGCAGGCGCGCTGCTGGCGGCGGCATTCGGTGTGCTGGTCATCTGGCTGGGCACCAACCAGTACGCGACGGGGCTGGCGCTCAGCCTCTTCGGGGCGGGCCTGAGCGCCTTCGTCGGCATCACCTACACGCAACTGCGACTGCCCGAGCGCGTCAACCACGCCATTCCCTATCTGTCCGACCTGCCGTTCGTGGGCCCGGCGTTCTTTCGGCACCACCCGCTGGTCTACATCACCATCTTGCTGGCCATCGGGCTGACGTGGTTCCTGCTGCGCTCGCGGGCGGGCCTGGTGCTGCGCGCGGTGGGCGAGTCGCCCGAGTCGGCCCACGCGCTGGGCTACGCGGTGCGGCCCATCCGCCTGCTGGCGGTGTGCGTGGGCGGCGCGCTGTGCGGCGTGGCGGGGGCCTACATCTCGCTGGTCTACACCCCGCTGTGGGTGGAAGGCATGGTGGCCGGCAAGGGCTGGATCGCCCTGGCGCTGACCACGTTCGCCACCTGGCGGCCGCTGCGCGTGCTGCTGGGGGCCTACCTGTTTGGTGGCGTGACGATGCTGCAGTTTCAGCTGCAGGGGCAGGGGGTGCAGGTCCCCTCGCAACTGCTGACGATGCTGCCTTACCTCGCCACCATCGTCGTGCTGGTGCTGATCTCGCGCAACCCGACGTGGATCCGCATCAACATGCCTGCTTCGCTGGGCAAGCCCTTCCACCCGGGCGCCTGAGCGGGCATGATCGTTGCTGTTGTAGTTCGTCCTGTGGATGCAAGAAGTTCTCAACCCTGGAGATGACATGACCTCTGACCTGTCCAAGCGTTCCGTGCTCAAGCTGGCGGGCTTTGCTGCGCTCGCCGCCACCGCTGCCCTCGTGGGCTGTGGCAAGAAAGAAGCCGCACCCGAAGCCGCTTCTGCCGCTTCCGAAGCCCCTGCGTCCGCCGCAGCCGTGGCCGGCCCGCTGAAGATCGCTTTCGCCTACGTCGGCCCTGTGGGCGACGCTGGCTGGACCTACGCCCACAACCAGGGCCGCTTGGCCGTCGAGAAGGAGTTCGGCGACAAGGTCGTCACGTCCTTCGTCGAGAAGGTGCCCGAAGGCCCCGAGGCCGAACGCGTGATCCGCGACCTGGTGGCCCAGGGCAACACGCTGGTCTTCGGCACCACCTTCGGCTACATGGAGCCGATGCTCAAGGTCGCCGCCGACAACCCTGGCGTCAAGTTCGAACATGGCACCGGCTACAAGACGGCTGCCAACATGCGCACCTACGATTCGCGCACCTATGAAGGCGCCTACATGGCCGGCGTCATCGCAGGCGGCGTGACCAAGACCAACACCCTGGGCGTGGTGGGCTCCATCCCCATCCCCGAGGTGATCCGCAACATCAACGCCTTCACCCTGGGCGCGCAAAGCGTGAACCCCAAGGTCAAGACCAAGGTGGTCTGGGTCAACGCCTGGTTCGACCCCCCGAAGGAAAGCGAAGGCGCGCAGAGCCTGCTGAACCAGGGCGCCGACGTGCTGTTCCAGAACACCGACTCGGCCGCCGTTTTGCAGACGGCCGAGAAGGCCGGCAAGCATGCCTTCGGCTGGGACTCCGACATGAGCGCCTTCGGCCCGAAGGCCCACCTGGCATCGGCCGTCATCAACTGGGGCCCGTACTACATCAAATCCGTCAAAGAGGTGCTCGAAGGCAGCTGGCAGACGGGCGGCGCCTGGTGGGGCGTCAAGGAAGGCGCCATCGACCTGGTGTCGATCTCCGACGCCGTGCCGGCCGAGGTCAAGGCCAAGGTCGACACCGTCAAGGCAGGTCTGAAAGACGGCAGCTTCGTGATCTGGAAGGGCCCGATCGTTGGCCAGGACGGCAAGGAAGTGCTGGCCAAGGATGCGGTTGCCGACGACAAGTTCCTGGGTGGCATCGGCTTCTACGTCAAGGGCGTGGAAGGCTCGATCCCCTCGGCGAAATGATGGCGAAGTGATGCCGATTTGATCGATCGGGCGGCTGCGCCGATGTGGCTCAGCCGGACCTGAAAAAGGACCTGAGAAGGTCCTGACAAGGGGCGGGGAGCTGTGGTCTGTGAAGGATTGCAGCCCCGCCCCGTTTCATTGGTGGCCCAAGCGCCGAACTGTGCCACTTCGACCCCGTGAAACCTCGGGATGGCACCCGGGGGCATCGGCCTAAACTGGGGCTCATCAAGGGTTTCGGCCGCGCGCCGCACCGACGAGCCACAAGCTCCGCCGCCCAGGTCAACCTGACCGTGCCGCGCGACCGCCACCAGGAGGTCGTCGATGAACGCGCCACTGCCCCCGGACGTGCTCCGGGCCCTCGCTTCCCTGTCCCTGGAAGACAAGTACACGCTCGAGCGCGGCAGCGCCTTCATGAGCGGCATCCAGGCCCTGGTGCGGCTGCCCATCCTGCAGCACACGCGCGACGCCATGGCGGGCCTGAACACCGCTGGCTTCATCAGCGGCTACCGGGGCTCGCCCCTGGGCGGCTACGACCAGGCGCTGTGGAAGGCTCGCGAGCACCTGGCCAAGCACCACATCGTCTTCCAGCCCGGCGTCAACGAGGAGCT
>NZ_DCXA01000253.1:0-3736 GCF_002328915.1 Aquabacterium sp. UBA2148 | reverse complement strand
CACCGGCCACGCCCCGGGCGACGCCACCAGCGGCACCTGGGTGCGCGTGGCGCAAGGCGTCGCCGGCCCCGACTGGGGTGCGCTGTTCACGCCCCGCCCGGGCTCCGAGGTGCTGGTCGACTTCATCGACGGCGACATCGACCGCCCCATCATCGTCGGCCAGGTGCACAACGGCCCGCACGAGCTGCCCTGGCCCGCAGGCGTGGACGCGGGCGCCAACCACCCCGGCACCATCGCCGGCTGGCACCACCCGCACCTGGACGGCCAAGGCGCCAACCAATGGGTGGTGGACGACGCCACCAGCCAGCTGCGCATGCGCCTGGCGAGCCATTCCAGCGCCACCGGCCACAGCGAACTCACGCTGGGCCACCTGATCCAGCAAAGCGGGCGCGGCGGCTCGGGCGCGGCCCAACGCGGCGCCTGGCTGGGCGAAGGCTTCTACGGCCACACCGAAGGCTGGGCTGTGGTGCGCGCTGGCGAAGGCCTGCTGCTGAGCACCACGGCGCGCCCCGCGCAAGGCGCCAGCGTGGCCCGCACCCAGATGGACGCCGCCGAAGCCGTCGGGCAGCTCAAGGCCGCACAGCAGCTGGGCGACACGCTCGCACAAAGCGCGCGGCAACAAGGCGCCCACGGCCTGCACAGCCACGAGCCCGGCCAGGCCTGGGCCCAGCACACCGAGGCCATGGACCCGAGCGCGCAAGGCCTCTACCCAGGCCCCGTGGGCGGCCAGGACGCTCGCCAGGCGAGAGCAGGCAGCCGCGACCTGGGTGACCCGGTCGAGCGCTTCGCCAAGCCGCTGCTGCACCTGGACACGCCGACATCGGCCGCCTGGGTCACGCCCGCGAGCATCCACTTTTGGAGTGGGCAAGACCAAAGCATCAGCGCCCAGGGTGACGTGCACCTGACGGCAGCGCACACGGTCAGCAGCGTCAGCGGCCAGACCACCAGCCTTTACACGCACGCTGGTGGCATCAAGGCCATCACCGCCAATGCGGCCCTGAGCGTGCGCGCCCACACCGATGCCCAGCAGGTCTGGTCAGAGCAAGACCTGACGGTGCAGAGCACCACCGATGAGGTGCGCGTTCAGGCATCTAAGAGCATCACCCTGACGGCCGGGCAAAGCCAGATCGTCATCGAGGGCGGCAACATCACCTTCACTTGCCCGGGGACGTGGACGGTGAAGGGGGCGAGTCATGATTGGTTGGGAGGGGGGAGTCAGCCGGCACAGTTGACAGGCATGCCCGTAGGCGCGGCGACAGAAGCGCCGACTTTCATGGAATTGAACCTGCACGATGAATGGCTGATGCCCGTTGGTGGCGCACCCTATCGGGTTGTTTTCGAAGACGGCACCATCAAAGAAGGCGTGCTCGATGCCTCGGGTCATGCTCGGCTCGATGGCGTGCCCAACCTGCCCGCTCAAGTGTTTTATGGTGAGTCGCCGGCCAAGCCGAGCGCTCGCACTGAAATGCCCGCCAATGTGTTCAAGGCGAACAGTTCCACAAACGAAGCGGCCATCGCCAACATCGAGCGTTACTTGGGGGAGGCAGATGACTTCTGGCACAGCCAGGCTTCCAGCGAGCAAAAGGAGTTGTTTGCCGAGATGAACAACGGTGATTCCGACGCGAGCGGCGAAAGCGCCTGGCATTACCTCAGTGAAGCTCAACAGCAGGCATTGAGCCAGAAGCTACAAGGAGGTGCAGCATGAGCGGTGCAGCAGTGGCCGCGCGTGGCGCCTCCTCGGCATCCAAATCTGTCAGTCGATCTGGCTGGCTGGCGTCGTTGAAGGATGACGCCGTCAGCTTTCTCAAAGGCGACAACAATGCGCCGTGGGCGATCCTCGCCGAAAGCGTCATCGGATGCATCCCGGTTTTGGGGCAATTGGTCGATGCACGAGACATCATCAAGGGTTTGATCGAGGTCTCGGCTGCACCCACCAGCCCTGCGGCCTGGTTCAACCTGATCACTGCGTTGATCGGACTGGTTCCAGGTGGTGGCGACGCGGCAAAGCGCTCGATGCGAGCCGTCAAGAGCGGCGCGGTCCGCACCGACGAGTTGCTGGACATGATTCGGCGCTTGTACAAGGGGGACCCGGAGAAGCTGCTCAAGGACGTGCTCGACGTCTCCAAACTACGCAAGCAGTTGGACGCCATCCTGTCAAATCCAAAGTTGCGAGAACACCTGGGGCCAGAATCAAGCAAACGCCTTGATTCGATTCAGCGCAACCTGGGGCAGCAGTTCGATGCATTCAAGAGAGAAATCGACGGCTGGTTGACCAAGGGGCGCAGAACCAGTGCCAACGGGGGCACCGGCACCAAGGCTACGCCTGGTTCGCCTGCGGCCAAACCCAACACCCAAGCCAAGTCAGGTGCTCAGGCAAAGACCAAGCAGGGCGATGGCGCCAGCTCGAACACTCCGAACGCAGCGACACAGCGCACCGCTCGGTTCAAGAGCTTGACCCAGAAGGTGTTGGGCGTCTTGGGTGAGCACATGGCCGACTACCATTGCCAGGATGTCAAAGGTTGGGGCCGCAAGGCGCGGCACGACAGCGGCGACAAGAACTCGGCCAAGCTCAATGACAGCGGTCACATGGTGCAACTGTGGCCATGCGTGCCTCGGGGGCGTGGGATCGACGCTGTGTGGTCCACGCCGGGCGGCAAGAAGCCCTATGCCGTCATCGAGGCCAAGGCAAGTTACGACCCTACCAAATCGCTCGGTGCGTTGTTGGGGGAGGCGGGGGACAAAACTGACTCGGGCAGCTCTGCCGCATCGCCTGCAGGCAAGCGGGGAGGGCGTTCGGGCGCCAAAGGACGAAGTGCCAGTGAGGAGTCAGCGATTCGCCAATCAAACGGCAAAGTGACGCAGATGGGACATGCTTGGATTCAAAATCAGCGAAGGTTGGCAAAGGCGCTAGGAACTTCGTCTCAGGGGTATGTTCAGATCCGCAACGGTGGCGAGCGTGCGTACACCCGACACGTGCTCTTTTTTTCCATCCCACATGCGGCTGCGCATGCGGAAGCGCTCATTCTCTGTGCGTCAGGACATGTGCCGAAGCATGAAAGCCACGCAGCGCATCAGCTGACTCGTGAATGGGGCGACGCCGATATTGACAAAGTGGTTGACAACCGCGCGGGCATGAAGGGCGAGGCCCGTGATCAACGCAAGCGGTGAGGCCGAGGACAGGATTCGACATGCAGTTTCATGAGAGAAGGCGGCAGCAGTTTCTGGGAGAGCAGCATTGGGCGCTTGCCAGAAGGAACTGCCTTGAGGGCGTCGAAGAGGTTGGGCGTATTCTCCGTGAGGCTGTGGCGGAAGGTGATGTTCGCTACGCGATGGGGCGTGCACGAACAATTTCGGAGTTGATGGTAGACCGATTGAGCCTGAACTACACCGCAGGCGAACCGATAGACCCCATGCGCGGCGAACTGGAGAATGTCCTTTCCGCCTACGAGCGATATGCCGAACTGTTGTGGCAAGACACGGCCGACCGAAACGAGCCAGCCTTTGACTTTGTCGTTCTGGATGACTACTGCCAGCTGATGCAGCTGGTCGGGCTGTGCTTCTTGCTTCACCGGCGCGATCTCTTGCCTAGGTTGGCTGCCATGCAAGATGGCGTAGATGCCATGGGTCAGCCGGGTCAGGGGATGGGCGGCGCTGACTGGGTGTTCGAGGAGTTCATGTCACTCGCTGTGGGTCCGGACAGCCGGTACGAAAGCGAGACGATTCACTGGAACAAGCC
>NZ_DCXA01000252.1:21553-22218 GCF_002328915.1 Aquabacterium sp. UBA2148 | reverse complement strand
GCCGTCCAAGCTGTCCACGGGCACGCCAGCATCGTCGTGCGCTGGTGGCAAAAGCTGGTGCTGTGGCAGTCGCTCACGGCGGGCGCCACGGTGGCAGCCATCGCGCTGGGCGTGGCCTTGACCCAACCCGCGCCGTCGCAGCCGCCCATCGTCGTGGTGATGCAGGCGGCGCCCGATCTGCCAGAGGGCAACGCGGTGCGCCCGCTGTCCTTCGTGGCCAGCGTCAGTGGCGACGGACGCAGCCTGGTCGTCAAACCTTTGAGCGAGGGCCAGACCATTGCGGTCAACCGCGCGCTGGAGCTGTGGGCGGTGCCACCCCAGGGTGCGCCCCGCTCGCTCGGTCTGCTCTCGCCTGACAAGCCCACCACCGTGCTGCGCACCGAGTTGCTGCGCGACACGGCGGCCTTTGCCGTCACCCTGGAGCCACCAGGTGGCGCGCCGGGTGGCAAGGCCACCGGCCCGATCGTCTCGGTGGGCAAGCTGCAGATCTGACTGCATCCAAACGGGCTGCGCGAACCGTAGTGCGAGGTGTGGGGCCTGAGCGCCCCCCCGCCTCAACCAACCGGAGCCCGCCATGTCCCAGTTTTCCTTCGCTGCCGCCAGCCTGTCCGCCATCGCCCTGAGCG
Organism: Aquabacterium sp. UBA2148; assembly: GCF_002328915.1. NCBI lineage: Bacteria > Pseudomonadati > Pseudomonadota > Betaproteobacteria > Burkholderiales > Sphaerotilaceae > Aquabacterium > Aquabacterium sp. UBA2148. The sequence goes on along the minus strand of NZ_DCXA01000252.1, from coordinate 21,592 downwards.
CCCTCACCGGCTGTGCCGGCATGGCGCCCGCCGAGCCCC
>NZ_DCXA01000252.1:14640-21479 GCF_002328915.1 Aquabacterium sp. UBA2148 | reverse complement strand
GCCCGCCGAGCCCCGCGTGGACAACGCCACCTTGCCCGACGCCGTGCGCGTGCCCGCAGGCCAGGCCCAGTCCCTCTACACGACGGGGACCGGCGAGATCACCTACGAATGCCGCGAGAAGAAGGCAGGCGGCGGCCACGAATGGGCTTTTGTCGCCCCCGTGGCCACGCTGACGAACGCCAAGGGCCAGGTCGTGGGCAAGTACCACGCAGGCCCCACCTGGGAGGCCAACGACGGCTCCAAGGTCACGGGCAAACAACTGGCCGTGAGCCCCGCCCCCGCCGGCAACATCCCGCTGCAGCTGGTGCAGGCCAACCCGGCCACGGGCGAAGGCGCCATGAAGGGCGTGAGCTTCATCCAGCGACTCAAGACGGTCGGCGGTGTGGCCCCTGCCCTGCCTTGCGGCGCCGAGCAGCTCGGCCAGAAGCAGGTCGTGCCCTACCGCGCCGACTACGCCTTCTACAAGCCCGCCATGTGATGCCACCGCCCGCTGTGACAGGCGGCGGGCGGACATGAAAAAAGCCCGGCCAAGAGCCGGGCTTCCTTGTTTCGATCCGGCCCTGTCGGGCGCCGATGGGCCGGGTGCGAACCTGGGCCGTGCTGCCTTCAGTGGCCGTGGTGCACGTGCTCGCCGTCCTTGAGCTTGTAGACCGTGCCGCAATACGGGCAACGGCCTTCGCCTTCGGAGACCACGTCGATGAAGACCTTGGGGTGGTGACTCCACACCGGCATCTTCGGGTTCGGGCAGAAGACGACGCCTGGGCCTTGCAGGTCAGCGGCGCCGACTTCGATCACGCTCTTGGGCGCTTGGGTGCTGGTGCTCATGATGTTGCTTTCGTGGGGGTCAGCAGATCAAGGTGCCGCTTCAGCGCACCGGCGTCAGCCACTCGGCGTACTTGGCGTTGCGGCCGTTGACGATGTCGAAGAAGGCCGACTGGATCTTCTCGGTGATCGGGCCACGCGAGCCGATGCCGATCTCGATGCGGTCGAGTTCGCGGATGGGCGTGACTTCAGCAGCGGTGCCGGTGAAGAAGGCCTCGTCGGCGATGTAGATCTCGTCGCGGGTGATGCGCTTTTGCACGATCTCCAGGCCCAGGTCCTTGGCAATCGCGAAGATGGTGTTGCGCGTGATGCCGTTGAGCGCACCGGCCGACAGGTCGGGGGTGTAGATCACGCCGGACTTGATCACGAAGATGTTCTCGCCCGCGCCTTCGGACACGAAGCCGGCGCTGTCGAGCAGCAGGGCTTCGTCGTAGCCGTCGTCCGTGGCTTCCATGTTGGCCAGGATCGAGTTGGTGTAGTTGCTCACCGCCTTGGCCTGCGTCATCGTGATGTTGACGTGGTGGCGGGTGTAGCTGGAGGTCTTGACGCGGATGCCGCGCTTCATGCCCTCTTCGCCCAGGTAAGCGCCCCAGGTCCAGGCGGCGACCATCAGGTGCACCTTGGCGCCCTTGGGGCTGACACCCAGCTTCTCCGAGCCCAGCCACACCAGCGGACGGATGTAGCCGCTCTCGAGGTTGTTGGCCTTGACCACGTCGATTTGTGCCTGCTCGATCTGCTCGATCGTGAAGGGCATCGGCATGCGCAGGATCTTGGCGCTGTTGAACAGGCGCTCCGTGTGCTCGCGCAGGCGGAAGATGGCCGGGCCGTTGACGGTGTTGTAGGCGCGAACGCCCTCGAAGGCGCCGCAGCCATAGTGCAGCGTGTGGGTCAGCACGTGGACCTTGGCGTCGCGCCATTCCACCAGCTTGCCGTCCATCCAGATCTTGCCGTCGCGGTCGTCCATCGACATGGGGAGTCCTTTCCGGTGCCGCCCTCAAACGGCAGCACGTTGAAACCTGTGTAGAACCCGAGATTGTAGACCTCTGGCGAGCCCGGCGACCGCGCCCGCCGCCCGGGCGCCCCTCGGTGGCCGCCTAGCTGCCCAGCACGAGCCGCCGCGTGTGCCGGGCGATCATCCGCTCCTCGTCGGTCGGCACGACCCAGGCCGACACGGCACTGCCTGCGGTGCTGATGCCCCAGTGCTGCCCGTCCTGCAGGAAGGGCGCGTCGCGGTTGGCGGGCTCATCCAGCATCAGGCCCAGCCAGGCCGCCTGCCGGCACACCGCCTCGCGGATCGGGGCGGCGCGCTCGCCAATGCCGGCCGTGAACACCACCGCGTCCAACCCACCCAGCACGGCCGCCATGGCGCCCAGCTCGCGGGTGATGCGGTGCACGTAAAGATCAACCGCCTCGCGCGCCTCGGCGCGTTCGCTGGCCAGCAGCGTGCGCATGTCGGGCGACTCGCCCGACACCCCCAACAAACCCGACTCACTGTAGAGCAAGCGCTCGATGGCGCGCGCGTCCATGCCGCGCTCGTCCATCAACCACAGCAACACGCCAGCGTCCAGGCTGCCGCAACGCGTGCCCATCATCAAACCATCGAGCGCGGTGAAGCCCATGCTGCTGGCCACGCTGCGCCCGCCTTGCATGGCGCACATGCTCGCGCCATTGCCCAGGTGCAAGACCACGGTGCGGCCCTTCGCCGCGCGTGCGTCCACCTCGGGCAAGCGGCTGGCGATGTACTCGTACGACAAGCCATGGAAGCCGTAGCGCCGCACGCCCGCCTCGTGCAGCTCGCGCGGCAAGGCAAAGCGCTGGTGCAAAGGCGGACAGCTGGCATGGAACGCGGTGTCAAAACAACCCACCTGCGGCAGGCCCGGCGCCACACGCTGCAGCGCCCGCACAGGCGACAGGTTGTGAGGCTGGTGCAGCGGGGCCAAAGGCACCAGGGCGTCCAACTCGGCCAACACCGAGTCGTCGAGCTTGACCGGCTCGCTGAACCGGCTGCCCCCGTGAACAATGCGGTGCCCCACGGCGCACAGCGTGTGCCCCTTGAGGAAGGGCTGCAGTGCCTGCAGCAAAAAAGCCAGGGCCTCGTCGTGCGCCAGCGCCTGCCCTGGCGGCCACGCGTGCTGCAACACCTCCACACCGTCGGGCGCATGCGCCTTCAGCCGAGGCTTGCTCTGCAGGCCATCGATCTGCCCATGCAACCAGGGCTCGCTCAGGTCCACCGGGAACAGCGAGAACTTCAGGCTCGACGAGCCTGCGTTGAACACCACGATGGCCTGGCTCATGGCTGACCTGCCTGCGCCGCCAGTTCAGCCTGCCGCCGCTCGGCCTGCTCCTGCTGCGCGCGAGCCAGCAGTTTGAGCACCGCCGCAGACGCCAGCCGGGTGCGCACGCTGTCGGCCCGGCTGGTCAGGATGATGGGCACCCGCGCCCCCAGCACGATGCCCGCGCTGTCCGCCCCAGCCAGGTACTGCAGCTGTTTGGCGACCATGTTGCCCGCCTCGAGGTTGGGCACCATGAGGACGTCGGCCCGTCCTGCCACATCGGAGACGATGTGCTTGGTCTTCGCAGCTTCCACGCTCACAGCGTTGTCGAAAGCCAGTGGCCCATCCACCAAACCACCTGTGATCTGTCCCCGATCCGCCATCTTGCACAACATGGCCGCATCGATGGTGGCCACCATCTCGGGGTTGACCGTCTCGACCGCCGCCAGGATGGCCACCCTGGGTTCGGCCACGCCCAGCACATGCGCCAGGTCGATGGCGTTTTGCACGATGTCGACCTTGTCCCGGATGCTGGGTGCGATGTTGATGGCCGCATCGGTCACGAGCAGCATGCGCGGGTAAGCCGGCACGTCCATCACGAACACGTGGCTGACACGCCGACCGGTTCGCAAGCCCGTGCCCGAGGCCACCACCGCCGCCATGAGCTCGTCGGTGTGCAAGCTGCCTTTCATCAGAGCTTGCACCTCACCCGCTTTGGCCAAGGCCACCGCGGCTTCGGCCGCCGCGTGGCTGTGCTCGGTAGGCACCACGCGGTAAGCAGACAGGTCCCAGCCTCCGGCTTTGGCCACCGCATGGATCTTGGCCTGGGGCCCCACCAGCACCGGCTCGATCAGGCCATGCCGGGCGGCCTCCAGCGCACCACCCAGCGAGGCCGCATCGCAGGGGTGAACCACCGCGCACTTCACAGCTGGCTGGCCTTCGCACTCACGGAACAAGCGTCCGAACACATCATGGCGACGCAGCACCACGTCGGGCGCCTCGCGCCCATCGACCACCTGGCTGGTCAACGGCGCCCTCACCGTGACGGTGCCAGCCAGCAACACATCGTCTCCGCGACGCACCTGGCAATCGAACAGCACCCGGTCGGGCGCCTGCTTTTCCAGCACGGTGACCGAAGCCACCAGCTCGTCGCCCGCACAGGCTCGGCCCGAGTAGCTGAGCTGGTGCGCCATGATGACCGTGCCGGGCCCGGGCAGCTGGCGCTTGAGCATGCCGTGCACCAGCGCTTCGGCGCTGACGCCCTCGCAAGCCGGCCCACAGCGTGCTGCCTCGTCGCCATCGGCAGCGAACGGGTCGGCCTCGCCAGAGACCAGTGCCATCAGCTCAACTTCCTGGCTGGTGACCGTGTGGTGCACAACCAGGCCAGCGCCTGGCTCGATCTGATCGAAGGTGTGGTTGCGGTAGGCGGTCATGGCGCTCCATGTTTTGCTTGCCCCGGAGCGGACGCCGCCCGGGTGTGGCTCAAGCATAGGGCCAGAGTGTGAAAGCAGCTCTAGCAGGCACACGCGATCAAGCGCGAGCACGCGCGCCATTGATCCAGGTTCAATCGGTGCAATGCGCTGGCGCGACAAAAACCACCTGCTTTGCACGGGCATTCAGGGACCCTCGACATTTCAAGACGACTGGTCATATTCTTTGCCCATGCCCCGCACCTCCGACCCCACCGACATCCCCCGGCGCCTGACCGACGCCGGATACCTGCTGTTCAACCGGCACGGCTACAACGCCACCGGCATCCAGCAGATCACCGACCAGGCGGGCGTGCCCAAGGGCTCCTTCTACAACCACTTCGGCAGCAAGGAAGCCTTTGCCGCTCAGATCATCCGGCACTACGCCGACTGGGTGGACCAAGCTTGGGACCAATGCCTGAGCGACGCACCTTCCGACGCACTGGGCACCATCCGCCACACCTTCGCGCGCTTCGTCGAGCACCACGCTCGCACCGAATGCCAAGGCTGTCTGGTGGGCAATTTCGCGGCCGAAGTCGCCGAATCCAGCGCCCCCTGCCGCGAAGTGCTGCAAACCAGCCTCGACGCATGGCGGGTCCGCCTGGCCGACCTCATCGAGCGCGCCCAGGCCGAAGGCAGCATGCGCCGCGACCTGCCCCCCCACACCCTCTCGCTGCTGTTCTGGGACGCGTGGGAAGGTGCACTGCTGCGCATGAAGATCGAGCGCCACACCGGGCCGCTGAGCGACACCGTCGCGCTGCTGCTCGACCACCTGCTGGCACCTTGTGCATCGGCCGCAGTCCGCCATCCCGGCGGAGCGAAACAGCAAACCTGAAGCGACTTCGCACCGCCCCCTTCAACCCATGTGCGTCCACCCGGCGCATCCTTCGCCTCTGTTCACTGGAGCCCCTCATGACCGAGACCGTTCGCGACCTGTTCCAACCCTTCAAGCTGGGCGACATCCAGCTGGCCAACCGCATGGTGATGGCCCCCCTGACCCGCAACCGCGCCGAAGCCGGCAACGTGCCGGGCCCCATGACCATCGAGTACTACGCCCAGCGCGCCAGCCTCGGCCTGATCATCGCGGAGGCCACCCAGGTCTCGGCCCAGGCCCAGGGCTACGTGTCCACACCCGGCGTGCACCCCCCCGAGCAGATCGCTGGCTGGCGCCAAGTCACCGACGAAGTGCACGCCCGGGGCGGCAAGATCTTCGTGCAGCTGTGGCACACCGGCCGCATGTCGCACACCGCCTTCCAGCCCGGCGAAAACGCCCCCGTGGCCCCGTCGTCGATCCGCGCCAACGCCAAGACCTACATCCCTGGCGCCGGCTACGTCGACACCTCGCTGCCCCGCGCACTCGAGACCGGCGAGATCGCCGGCATCGTCGATGACTTCCGCACCGCCGCGCGCCACGCCATCGAGGCCGGCTTTGACGGTGTCGAAATCCACGGCGCCCACGGCTACCTGATCGACGCCTTCCTGCGCGACGGCTCCAACCACCGCACCGACCAGTACGGTGGCTCCATCGAAAATCGCGCCCGTTTCCTGGTCGAGGTCATGACCGCTGTCATCGGCGAAATCGGTGCCGGCAAAGTCGGCATCCGCATCTCGCCTGTCTCACCGGTCAACGATTCGAACGAGTCCAACCCCCAGCCGCTGTTCGAACACGTGGTGCGCGAGCTCCAAAAGCTGCACCCGGTCTACATCCACGTGGTCGAAGGCGCCACCGGTGGCCCGCGCGACAACGCGCCCTTCGATTACGAAGCGCTGCGCAAGCTCTACAGCGGCGTTTGGATGCTCAACAACGGCTACACCAAGGAGATGGCTCAGGAGGCCGTGGCCACGGGTCGCGCCGACCTGATCTCCTTCGGTCGCCTGACGATCAGCAACCCCGACCTGGTGCGTCGCTTCAAGGAAAACGCGCCACTCAACGAGCTGTTCAAGGACGCGCCGCTGTACGGCGGTCAAGGCCCCCACGGCTACACCGACTACCCCGCACTGGCCTGACCCAATGCACGCGCTGGCCCGCGCCGCCGGCATGCCAACACGGGGGGCAGGTTCGCAACGCAACTGCGGCCTGCGCCTCCAGCAAGCCCGCCCCCACACGGTCGGGCTTTTTTTGTGCCCATGGCCGCTTGCGCTCATCTGGGGCAGACAAGGTCGGAGACAACAAAAAAGGCCACCCGTTTCCGAGTGACCTTTGTTTGTGAAAACCGCCTGTTGACGATGATGGCAACAGGCGTTTCCAATGTGGTTGCGGGGGCCGGATTTGAAC
>NZ_DCXA01000252.1:14369-14520 GCF_002328915.1 Aquabacterium sp. UBA2148 | reverse complement strand
CCAGACTGCTCCACCCCGCGCCAGATGAGGTGTTGGCACCTGCAAAATCAAGCGTTCGATTGACCGATTGCTTGCCTTTGATGCCAGGGCCCAAGCACTGGTGTGCGTGGCTTGAACCCATGTGTTCTTTGGTTGCGGGGGCCGGATTTGA